>NZ_JACLQK010000005.1:0-148487 GCF_016648645.1 Streptococcus sp. 22.1
ATTCTTGTAAATTGACAGGTTATAATTTCTTCTATCATAACCCTGCACTTGGTTTCTTATTCAGTTTTCAAAGGTCTTTGTCTCTCTTAAGACAACTCCTATATTCTAGCAAATCTAGAATAGCTTGTCAACACTTTTTTTGAAGTTTTTTCACTTCTCGTGTCCGCCGTCCCTTCCGAAACAGCTTATTTATAATATCATCTCTGACTTATCTTGTCAATAACTTTTTTAAAGTTTTGGAACCTTTTCAAGTTTGTGGCAAGTCTGTTAAGACAACTTTTATATCTTATCACCCAATTTAGTTATTGTCAATAGGGTTTTTAAAAAAAATAAAGGAAGCACGTTTCTCAACCTACTTCCCTTTTTTATTATTTAGCTTCAATCAGACCGTAGTTACCGTCTTCTCGTTTATAGAGAACATTAGTTGTATGATCTTCGCTATCAGTATAGATAAAGAAGTCATGACCCAACAATTCCATTTGAAGGATGGCTTCTTCAACATCCATTGGTTTCAACTCAATGTTTTTAGTTCTTACAACTTCAACAGCTGGTGCTTCTTCAACTTGTTCGTTATTAAAATCAGCTGAGAATACTTCTCCTGTTGGAACTTTTTCACGATGCTTACGTGCAATTTTTGTTTTGTTTTTACGGATTTGTCTTTCAATCTTATCAACCACTAGGTCGATAGAACCATACATATCTTGCGAAACATCTTCTGCTCTTAGTGTTACAGAACCTGTTGGAATAGTAACCTCTACTTTAGCTGTCTTTTCGCGATAAACCTTAAGATTTACACGCGCATTCAATTCTTGGTCTTCGTTGAAGTATTTTTCAACTTTGCTAAGTTTACTTTCAACATAGTCACGAAGTGCTTCAGTTACTTCGATGTTTTCGCCACGGATACTATATTTAATCATAAAAGACCTCTTTCTCGCTTGTTAGCGTTTTCTTTATCTTTATTATATCCTTTTCATGAAAATTTGCAAGGATTTTTATTATCTAGCTAGTGAAAAGGTCAAAACTTCTTTAATACCTATACCTTCTAACAGTTGAACCATCTGATATAAAGTGGAACCCGTTGTATAGATATCATCCACTATAATAATCTTATCTGGTAGATTTATACCTTCCTTGAGACAGAAAGCATTATCTTGACTTAGACGCTCCTCGCGTGTTTTTGAGGATTGCTTCTCAATATCTCTTTTCTCAAAGATATCTCGATAGGGAATTCCCTCTATCAATCCCTCAACTTGGTTGAATCCTCTTTCTGCCAAGCGTTCTTCCGATAATGGGACTGGCACTATGGTATAACCTTTCTTCAAAAATGGTTTTAAGCTGTTTTTAATATCTTGTTGAAATATTTTTCTAAGACAATAGTCTCCCATAAATTTATAGCGACTAAAATACTCTTTCATATTTTCCTCATATCGATAAATAGCAAGGTGCTTAGGAATATAGCCTTTTTTCATCCAAAGTTTACAATCAATACAAGCATCTCCATATAACTCTTTATTACAATTTTGACATCTTTCTTTTGAGAGGTTTTTAAACTGATGTTTACATGATCGGCAAGAGTACTCTTTTCTTTGGTTAAACATAATGAGTTCTCTTAATTTTGGTAGTGATTCAATCCAATCATTACATAGCAGACACTTCATTGTTAAACCCTCCTTTTTTATTCATAACCTTTATCTCTTCTCGACACCGAAGCATTGATTTGGATAGTCCTTCATGAAAGAAATAAAGCTTTCCTGTCGGTCTATCTGGTGATCTTCCAACTCTTCCTCCAATCTGAATAAGACTCGAACTAGTATATAAGTGATGATTTGCCATACAAACAAAAACATCTACTTGTGGAAAGGTTACACCACGTTCGAGGATAGTTGTTGTCACTAAGATAGACAGTTCTTTTTTTCGGAACTTCTCTACGATAGTTGAACGCTTCTCGCTTTTTGAGGAAACAAAGGCCATTTTTTCATCTGGAAGATATTTTTGTAGAATACTTGTAAACTTTTCACCTATCGCTATATTTGGAAAGAAGATTAATAGAGGAAATTTTGATTTACGTTGCTTTTTAATCTGATAAAGAAGAGGTCTTGGAAGCTTGCCTCTTGTCAGAGATTTTTGTAATCTGCCCTGCCAGAAGAATTTAGGAAGTACTAAAGGATTTCCATGGAAACGTCTAGCAAGGTGATGCTTTTCTAAAGTCCCAAGTCGAACTTGCTCTTCTAAAGATAATGTTGAAGTCGCTGTTAAGTAAATAAATCGACCGGTTTCGGTCTTCGCCTGTTCTACAGCATGATTTAACATGACATTGCCTACAAAAGGATATGCATCTACTTCATCTACAATAACTAAGTCAAAACTCTGGTAAAACTTTAGTAGTTGATGTGTGGTAGCTATTACAAGCGGACTACCATCATATGGTTCACCCTCAGCATGAAGCAGGGAAATACTACAAGTAAAATCCCTCTTCATACGTAGAAATAATTCTCGACAAACATCAACCCTAGGACTTGCGATAGCTACATGACCTTTATTTTCCAGAACATAGGCAACGATGTTATAAATCATTTCTGTCTTACCAGCACCGGTCACAGCATGTACGAGACTATCTTTCTGTTTTTGATAAGTTCTCAAAAGTTTCTCTGAGATCTCAGCTTGATAGGGAGTCAGTTCTCCAAACCACTTCAAAACAGGAAATTCAATTTCTGATGTTTTGGAAGGAAAATAATAAAGTTCTTTTCCTTCTTGGTTTCTACCAAAGACAATACATGCTCTACAATAATACTGACCTCCCGGTAATTGCCAATCTTCCTCTATCCAACTGTAACATCTTTTACATCTAAGTTGTTTATCGACCTTTATCATACTTTCTAATGTTAAAGCCTCTGGGTGATAGTTCACTGGCAACTGCTCTTTCGTAAATAGTCGTCCATAATATTCTTTAGGTACCATATCTTTCTATTCGAAAATATGTTTGAATTCATCTTTTTATGATAAAATTTTTTTATGGATTACAAAACTATTGCCAACGATGGAATCGTTGAAGAAGAAATAAAAAAATCTCGTTTTATTTGTCACTTGAAACGTATCAGCCGTGAGGAAGAAGGAAGAGAATATATCGCTCAGATTAAGAAACAGCATCACAAGGCCAATCATTCTTGCTCTGCAATAATCGTTGGTGATGATGGCCAAATTAAGCGTTCCAGTGATGATGGTGAACCTTCTGGAACAGCTGGGGTTCCTATGCTTACCGTTCTAGAAAAACAAGGTCTTACTAATATCGTAGCAGTTGTGACTCGTTATTTTGGAGGAATCAAGCTTGGGGCAGGTGGTCTTATCCGAGCTTACTCTGGTAGCGTTGCTCATGCTATTGAAGAGATTGGCCGAGTTGAAGTCAAGGAATTAACAGGACTAACCGTAGAGTTAACCTACTCTCAATACCAAGTCTTTTCCAACTTCCTTGAAAAAGAAGGACTCCAAGAATTTGATACAACTTTCTTATCAGATGTTTCTACTACTTTATTTGTCGAAGAGTCTGAGATTGAAAGACTCGGTCAGGAACTAACCGAATTCTATCAAGGGAAAGTTACTTATGAAAAATCTGGAAAGAAAATCGTTGAAATTCCTATCTGATAGTCAAACGTTATCACAGTGATAAAGAAGATGTATTTTACAAGTTGGCCCTACCGTCGTATACTTAGAACCATCAATCAAAGATTAAGAGGATTTTAAATATGACAATTTACAACTCAATTACCGAACTTGTTGGGAAAACACCTGTTATTAAACTTAATTCTATTGTTCCAGAAGGATCAGCGGATGTTTACGTTAAACTCGAAGCATTCAACCCTGGTTCTTCAGTAAAAGACCGTATTGCTCTCCGTATGATTGAAGATGCTGAAAAAGCTGGTACGATTAAATCTGGTGATACCATTGTTGAACCAACTTCAGGTAACACTGGTATCGGTCTCGCTTGGGTTGGTGCTGCTAAAGGCTATAAAGTTGTTATCGTAATGCCTGACACAATGAGTGTTGAGCGTCGTAAAATAATCCAAGCTTATGGAGCTGAACTTGTATTGACTCCTGGTAGCGAAGGAATGAAGGGTGCGATTGCTAAAGCTAAAGAAGTTGCTGCTGAACGCAACGGTTGGGTACCACTTCAATTTGCTAACCCATCAAACCCAGCTGTTCATGCGGCTACAACTGGCCAAGAAATTCTTGAAGATTTTGGTGCAGAAGGTTTGGATGCTTTTGTTGCTGGTATCGGTACTGGTGGTACTATTTCAGGTGTTTCAAAAACCCTTAAGGCTGCCAATCCAAATATCAAGGTTTATGGTATCGAAGCTGACGAATCTGCCGTCTTGAATGGTGATAAACCAGGACCACACAAAATCCAAGGTATCTCAACTGGTTTCATTCCTGACACATTGGATACAAAATCATATGACAGTGTTGTGCGTATTCCCTCTGATGAAGCTATCGCAACATCACGTACATTGGGTAGCCAAGAAGGTTTCCTAGCTGGTATCTCATCAGGTGCTGCTATTGCTGCCGCCCTAAAGGTTGCCGCTGAGCTTGGCGAAGGCAAAAAAGTCTTGACACTCTTGCCTGACAATGGTGAGCGCTACCTCTCTACAACACTTTACGATTTTCAAGACTAATAAAAAAGAAGCTGGAGCATAATGCTCTAGCCTCTTTTTATTGTATAAAGTTAAACCTGTAGTTCATTAATTACTAGAAAAAGTAAGGATTTTAATCTTATTTCCACTGAACTGTTCCTACAAACTTTCTGTTTTTTTATCCTTGTTATTAGTCTAACTCTTTTGCTTCTGTTTCTGCAATTTCAGTAACTGTAAATCCTGCTTCTACAAAAACCTTCTTGAGTTGTTCAATCCCAATCTCTCCTTCAACTTGAAGTTCAACACGAAGCACAGTGTCATTTTTAGGGGCAACAATTGTACGTTCGATGTTGAGATTCTCACTAGCAATAAGGTTCGCAATTTTTTCCAAAACACGTGGAGTATCTGTAACTTCCAACCCAATACGAATTCCAGCTTGACCATAACCAGAAATTTCCAAGAAAGCACGAAAGACATCTTTATCTGTGATAATTCCTGAAATTTGGTCATTGTCCACAACTGGAAGGACTCCAACCTTATTTTGAAGCATGATATAGATTGCATCCTCAAGGCTAGCATATTTGGAAACAGTAAGGACATTCTTAATCATGATATCTCCTACTTTTGTCTTATTAAGGAGATAGTTCATTTCATAAATTGACAAGCTTGTTGCTTTTGATGGTGAGGCCTCCGCCATTGTACCTTCTGTAACAAGCCCAACAAGTTTATCGTGTTCAATTACTGGCAAACGGCGCAAACCTTTCTCACGCATAATATCTGCAGCTGCTGCAACTGTTGTTTCTGGTGAGACATAAACTACACGTTTCGTCATAAAATCTTTTACTGCCATGTTTCATTTTCCTCCGAATGATTTCTTACTTGTATTATACCACACTAAGTGAAACCGATTGCAATATTTTACTGAAAAATTAGTATTTCACAATCAGCATGAGACGATAGAAAAACGCCCTTGGGCGCTTTTTCTTATCCTCCAAGATAGGCTTTACGAACTTCATCTGATGCAAGAAGTTCTTCACCAGTACCTGAAAGAACCACTTTACCTGTTTCAAGAACATAACCACGATCCGCAATTGACAAAGCCTTATTGGCATTTTGTTCAATCAAAAGAACTGTAGTCCCTTGTGCCTTGATATCTTCGATAATATCAAAAATTTCTTGAATAAAGATTGGAGCAAGTCCCATTGAAGGTTCATCCAAAAGCAAAAGTTTTGGACGACTCATAAGGGCACGACCCATTGCAAGCATTTGTTGCTCACCACCAGAAAGTGTCGCTGCATCTTGATTCTTACGTTCTTCTAGACGTGGGAAACGTTGGAAGACTTTTTTCAAGAGAGCTGCGTTCTCTTCTTTATTTGTATGAAGGAAAGCTCCCATTTCAAGATTTTCCATTACGGTTAATCCTGCAAATACATGACGTCCCTCAGGTACTTGAGCCAAACCTTCGGCAACAATCTTACGTGCTGGTGTTTTGTGGATGTCGTTTCCAAGATAAGAAATGGTTCCCTCAGTTGGACGAACAAGACCTGAGATGGTACGAAGAATTGATGTCTTACCTGCACCGTTAGCTCCGATAAGAGTTACGACTTCACCTTCATTAACTTCAAAGCTGACGTTTTTTACAGCTTCGATCGATCCATATTTAATTGAGAGATTTTCAACTTTCAACATTGCCATTATGCTTCACCTCCCAAGTAAGCTTCAATAACGCGTTTGTTATTCTTAATTTCATCAGGTGTTCCTTCGGCAATCAAGCGTCCATATTCCAAAACATAAATACGTTCAGTAACATCCATGACCAAACTCATATCGTGCTCAATCAAGATGATGGTAATTCCGAAGTCTTTTTGAATTTGACGAATATGAGCAGTCAATTCAGCCGTTTCTTGTGGGTTCATACCCGCAGCTGGTTCATCAAGGAAAAGAATTTTTGGTTCTGTTGCAAGTGCACGAACAATTTCCAAATGACGTTGTTGTCCGTAAGCCAAGTTTTTCGCAAGTGTATCTGCCTCACCATCCAAATTGAAGATAGCCAACAGTTTCATAGCTTTTGCTTTTAACTCTTCTTCACTTGAATAGTACTTGGGCAAACGCAAAAGAGATGCAAAGAAATTTGAAGGTTGCTTATTTGATAAACCAACAAGAACGTTTTCAAGTACAGTCATGTCTTTGAAAAGACGGATATTTTGGAAAGTACGTGACAAACCGAGTGAAGCGATTTTATAAGGTGCTTTACCGTTTAGGACTGTACCATCAAGTATAACAGTCCCTTCACTTGGCTCATAGACACCTGTCAAAAGGTTAAACAAGGTTGTTTTACCAGCACCATTTGGTCCGATAAGCCCAACCAACTCACCTTCATTGAGTTCCATTGAAACATCACCAACGGCAGTCAAACCACCGAAGTTTTTAGTCAGATTTTTAACTTCAAGAAGTGCCATTTTTATTTGCCCTCCTTAGATTTATTGAAGAATTTTGAGAGATAGAGTTCTTTTGTTCCGAGAAGTCCACCTGGACGGAAGAGCATTACAAGAATCAAAGCCAAGGCGTAAATAATCATACGAAGGTTTGAAACATTTTGTAGGAACATGTTGATAATACCAAGAACAACAGCGGCAATGATAGTACCTGTGATAGATCCAAGACCACCAAGAACGGCAATGATAAGGTAATCAATTGATTTCATGATAGTGAAGTCTTTTGGCACGACTGTACCGATGTAGCTGACATAAAGTGAGCCAGCAATCGCTGAAATCATGGCACCGATAACAAAGATAAGAACCTTCATTTTTGTGACATTAACACCCATTGACTCAGCAGCAATTTCATCTTCACGAAGAGTGATTGCTTGACGTCCAGTTGCTGAACGTAAGAAATTAAGCACCAAAATTGTAATGATTACCACAAAGAAATAAATTACAGGCCAACTAGTATAAGGAAGGATACCTGTCAAACCAGCGGCACCATTGGTCAATTCACCACCATTAACGATAATGATACGGATGATTTCAGCCATACCAAGAGTTGCAATGGCAAGGTAGTCACCTTTCAAACGAAGGGTAGGTAGACCAAAGATAAGGGCAACAATAGCTGCGATGATGACACCGACAACCATTGAGAGGTAGAAACCGTCATATGTTGGCATCATACCAGTGATGATAGCTGATGAATAGGCACCAATTGCCATGAAACCAGCTTGCCCAAGTGTAAATTGCCCTGAGAAACCAAGAACCAAGTTAGTACCAAGTCCCATAAGGATTGAGATTCCAATCCCCATTAAAATTTGGATATAGTAAAGGTTCATGATGCCTGAAAGTTCAAGACCTTTCAAGATAAGGAAGAGCCCAATGATAAGACCAAACCAAATAAGGTTTACTTTTAGATTTTTCTTCATGTCTTACACCTTCTCTTTCACATTTTTACCGAGGATACCCGCTGGACGAACCAAAAGGATAACAATCAAGACACCATAAACGATGGCATCACGGTAACTTGACAAACCAATTGCAGTTGATAATGTCTCCAAAATACCGATAACAAATCCACCAAGTGCTGCACCAGGGATAATACCGATACCACCAAGAACAGCGGCAACAAAGGCTTTAATACCTGGCGTCATACCCATAAGAGGTTCGATAGAGTTATAGTAAAGACCAATAAGGACACCCGCTGCCCCTGCTAGTGATGATCCAAGAGCAAAAGTGAAGCTAATAGTGTTATTAACATTAATACCCATCAATTCAGCGGCATCACTGTCTACAGATACGGCACGCATAGCTTTACCCATCTTAGTCTTTTTAACAATCAATTGAAGAGCAACCATAAGCACAAGCGCAACTACCAAGATAAGCAATTGCACATTTGTTACAGAGATTGATCCAAGATGATAAGTCTCAATTGCAATCTTTTGAGGGAATGAACGTGTATCTGCCCCTACAAAGAGAACCATGATGTACTCAAGGAAGAATGAGACACCGATAGCTGTAATCAAGGCAGAAATACGTGTCGAATTACGGAGCGGGCGATAAGCCAAGAACTCAATAACAACCCCTAAAATCGCACAGACAAGCATAGCAAAGACAAGGGCAACCCAGAAATTCATTCCAAGGCTATTAATCGCATAGTAACCAACGAAGGCACCCATCATATAGATGTCTCCATGGGCAAAGTTAATCAATTTGATAATCCCATAAACCATGGTATATCCAAGGGCAAGTAGGGCATAGATACTACCCAAGATAATACCATTGACTAGTTGTTGGGGAAGTTGTTCAAAAAACATATATAACCAAACTTTCTAGTTCATTTTCAGTATAGATAACAGATTATTTTTCAATTTCAACGGCTTGCGCTGAAACTTCTTCACCATTATCTCTTTTAACCATAAGAGCTGCTTTAATAGGGTTATGATCCTTATCAATCGTCATTTTACCAGTAACCCCGACAAAGTTTTTCAAATGTGCTAAGTTATCAGCAATATCAACTGATGTTTTCGCATCTTTAGATGCTTCTGCAATCATATAAACTGAATCGTACGCTAGAGCAGCAAACATATTTGGTTCAGTTTTGTAAGCTTTTTTATATGCTTCGATAAATCCTGATGCTTTGTCAGAAAGAGAAACATTTGTTGAATATCCTGATACATAGTAGACGTTTGACGCATTCTTTTTACCTGCAAGCTCAGTGAATTTCGCATCACTGAATCCATCAGGTCCAAGGATTGGTTTATCAATTCCAAGGTCACGTGCTTGTTTAGTGATAATACCAGTCTCAGTATAGTAACCAGGCATTACAATAGCATCATAATCAAGGTCTTTAAATTTAGTCAAAGCTGACTGATAGTCCTTGTCACCTGAAGCAAAGGTAGCTTCAGTAACAATTTTACCTTTATATTCACGCTTGAATTCATCCGCAATCCCCTTAGCATAATCCGAAGCATTATCATAGTAGAGAACTACTTTCTTAGCATTCAAATTATTGTAAGAATAAGCTGCCAAAACTTTACCTTGGTAGCTATCTTTAAAGGTTGTACGGAAAACAAATTTCTTAGCTCCGTTAGCATCTACCGTAAGGTCATCCTGAGTACCAGAAGGTGTCAACAAAGGAACCCCTGTTTTTTGTGATACGAGGCTAGCCGCAGCGACAGCACCTGATGTCGCTGGACCAACGATAGCATTTACATTACTCTGAATAGCCAAGTTCGTTGAAGAGGTTGAAGCTTCAGCGTTTTCAGATTTATTATCTTTTGTGACAAGCTCAAGTTTTTTGCCATCGACGCCACCAGCTTTGTTAATTTCATCAACAGCCAACTTAATACCATTTTGCTCTGCCTTACCATAGGCTGCAACGGCACCTGTCAACTCCATATTAACACCAATTTTGATGGTATCGCCAATCTTAGTACCATTGGCATTAGCAGTCACATCTGGTGACTTGCCACAGGCAACCAAGAAAATGGAAGCAAAAAAGGCTAACACAATAAGTGTGATCTTTTTAGACATAAGATTTCTCCTTAATATTTTCTTAAAAAAGTCCACCTTATAGCTTACAGAATTATCAGACAATTGTCAACTACACACAACTAAGCTTTAGCGGCAGTAATCGTTTCCATTGCTTTAAGAATAACTCTTATTAAAGAAAAAAACTTTTCTCTTATTAAAGAGAAAAGTTCTTAAACGGTTCAGGGACTGAGGTGTCATAACGTTCCAGACTACCTACAAAGTCCATATCAATATCAGAATAGTAAGAAGGCAGAGCTTTTTTCACTGCTTTCATTCCATCTAGCTCTTTCAAAATATCCTCGACCTTGTCCTCATCTACATAAAGGTGCACATAACGCATCTTAAAAGAATGGTAGACAACATCCCCAAACTTGGCAATTTTACGTAAGTCTCTATTGTAGTATAAATAAACAATAATGCCTTGACGCTTAATCATGACTCATCTTCTCCTTTATGTTAGTGTCTCCCTTTTTATGATGTGGTTTATGAGGGGCAAGAGGTAGCCCAGTATCAATAAAAATCTGATTTGAAACAGCTTGGGCAATCTCCTCACCAAGATTGGCTAAAATAGTCTGTAAATCGAACTCTGCCTGACGATAGCCAATAACCACCTCGTTTAAATCAATTTGGCGCTTCATTCGCAAAACCTGACGTTTCAACTCTCTCACATCTGGTCTAAAAGCCTCATACGCCTTAGCAGCATCATAGCTATCTTTTAATTCTTGAAATGCAAAGAGTTGCTCTTGAAGTTCTCTGTCATTTTCGAATTTCTGGCGTTTCAAACGATAATTCTCTACCTCAGGTAGCTTTAGAAAATACGAAACAAGACACTCTATAGCTTGATCAATCGCAAGCAACTCCTCATTGATTATTAACATGCTTTCTATTATAACACAAAAAGCCAGATGAAACGGTCCTTATACAACCGATTTGCATCTGACTTTTATTTAAGACAAGCTCAGTTTATTTTAATTGGTTATTAGCCATGATTTCATCGATGAAACCATATTCAAGCGTTTCTTGAGCACTCATCCAATTGTCACGTTCAGCGTCTACATGAACTTTTTCAATTGGTTGTCCAGAATTATCTGCCAAGATTTGCTCCAAATTATTACGTGTCTTGAGCAAGTGTTCAGCTGCGATAGCCATGTCTGTTTGTTGCGTACCGCCACCAGTACCACCCATTGGTTGGTGAATCATGTACTCTGCATTTGGCAACATGAAACGTTTACCTTTGGTACCGCTTGAAGCGATAATTGTTCCCATAGATGCTGCCATCCCCATAACGATAGTCTGAACATCAGACTTGATGAAGTTCATTGTATCAACAATGGCAAGACCTGCCGAAACGGATCCACCTGGTGTATTAACATAAAGATAGATATCTTTTGTATTGTCTTGAGCATCCAAGAACAAAAGTTGGGCGATAATTGAGTTTGCCATATTATCTTCAACAGGACCTGTTAACATGATGATACGATCCTTGAGCAAACGTGAGTAAATATCATAAGAACGCTCACCGCGTGATGTTTGTTCAATTACTACAGGAATCATATGAATCCTCCTTTTAATATTGTCTTGATGCTATTATATGATTTTAGTCAAATTAGGTCAAATAAAAAACATCATTCTTAGCACTCTTTTCAAAAGAGTGCTAAACTCCCCTAAACCAATCTCACTTAAAACTTATTAATCTAGTAAAAAAAGGGAAATTTTCCCTTTTCAACTTATTTTGTACCAAAGAGACGGTCACCTGCATCTCCAAGACCTGGAACAATATAACCGTTTTCATTAAGTTTCTCATCCAAAGATGCTGTGTAGATATCGATATCTGGGTGAGCATCTTGCAATTTTTTGACACCTTCTGGTGCTGCAACTAAGCAAACAAACTTGATATTAGCTGCACCACGTTTTTTAAGTGAGTCTACTGCCAAGATTGCTGAACCACCAGTCGCAAGCATAGGGTCTACTACAAAAATCTGACGTTGATCAATGTCTTCTGGTAATTTAACCAAGTACTCAACCGGCTCAAGAGTTTCCTCGTCACGATACATACCAATATGACCAACTTTAGCTGCTGGTACAAGGCTAAGGAAACCATCGACCATACCAATACCCGCACGAAGAATTGGAACAATCGCCAATTTCTTACCAGAAAGTTGTTTTTGTACAGTTTTGGTAATTGGTGTTTGAATTTCAACCTCTTCGAGAGGAAGGTCACGAGACACTTCGTAACCCATGAGCATAGCAATTTCATTAACTAGCTCACGGAAGTCCTTAGTAGAAGTATCCTCACGACGGAGGATTGAAAGTTTATGTTGAATCAGTGGATGTGAAATAACTTGAAATTTACCCATAATAGTTTCTTCCTTTGCTTTATATTCACTCCATTATATCAAAAAGGCAAAAAAAACGCTTGCTTTACTGCAAACGTTTTTGAAAAGGATTATTTTTTAGGCAAATGAATCTTTCCTGTGACCAAACCATAGCCAAGAAGAGCTAGACTTGCAATTGCTGCAAAGATAGTCGCCAAGATTGAAAGAATGTTGCTCTTTGAACCTTCTGAATCACTTGGTGTCTTAGGAGTCGTAGCAAGTTTGGCAGCAACTTTAGTATTGTTGTCTTTACTTGACTCATCAGACTTAGTTACTTCATCAGCTTTAGCGACTCCGTGAGACTGAACTTCCTCTTCAGACTTAGCTGGTTTTGGAGCTTCTGTTTCAGTGACAGACTCTTCTTTAACAGGAGTCGTTGAAACAGTTGGTCCAGTTGCTACAATAGCCTCTGGTACTGGTGACGCAATCTCTGTAGCTTGAGCTACTGGACGACGGTCACCCACAGAACCCTCTGTTGAAGGTTTCGCAGGAACCTCTACATGATGATCATCTGATGAATTATTATCATTAGATGGGCGATCTGTGAAATAAGGGAACGGATTACGAACTGGAGAATCTGGATTCGTCGGCGTTGCTGGTTTATCTTCTTTATTAGTTGATGGTTGATTATTGTCTGCTGGTTTAGAAGGTGTATCTGGTTTGTTAGACTTATCATCAACAGAATGATTACCTTCTGTTGGACTTACTGGTGTTTCTGGCTTATCTGCCTTCTTGTCTTTACCATCTTTAACAGTTACAGTCAAGACACCGTGAGCTTCAGAAACGCCTGTTGAACCATCAACTGTAGGATAAGTATGTGGTTTAAGACCATAACCCGATACCGCATAATAATCTACATTAAAGTCCTCGTTTGGCAATTTAGCACTGTTTTGATCGCCTACGTGTACCAAGCTTTCACTAGATTTATCCCAAATCCAGTCACCTTGATTCGTCATCTTAGGAAGAACTTCTGTAGTATCATCTGCATTCATCTTGATAAGGAAGCTTGGAGCCCATGTTGATTTATTCTCAGCACCGGCAATTCCACCACGGTTAGTCATGTAAGAAGTTACCAAAAGAGTATCTGATGAGCCTTCAACAGGAACCGCATAGTAAGAATAGGTAGATGTACGCCAGTCAGCTGGTACAGAGGCTGTCAAAACCACACCTGAGCCATTAAGCGGACGATATTCTCCACGGAGGCTATCTGATACGAATCCGAGCATGACAACGTCATCACCGACAGCTTCACGCGCTGCTACAGTACCTTCAGCATCCGTAGATTTATTGATACGTGAAGCAGTGAAGAGGTAATACTTGTTACCCATCTTAACAACACTTGGACGTTCTACTTCATCAGTAACCAAGTGGCTAGTAACAAGTGGTGTGTAAAGTTCAGCTACAGATGGATTTTTCTCATTGTCGTCAAGTTTCAAGATACCAATAGAACCATTTGCCCATGAAGCAAGGTTATAAAGGTGTTTATTATTGACAATATTGAGGAATGACTTAAGGTTAAAGGCGTCATCTCCTCCATAGTTTGACCAGTTGTAGATTTGTTTTTCGCCTTGGTAGTTTTCGTCACCTGTATTTGATTCGAAAATAAGGTAGCGGCTACCGTTATCTTCAATGATGTGTGGGTCACGAAGACAGTAGTTATCTGTACGGTCTGGATTTCCATCGTGGTTGTGGTCATCGTTGAAAGTACTCATGAATTTTGGATAACTTTGATAATGATAGTTATCCCCACCAAAGAGAATGTGGTCATTTTCAACTGACTTGATAACAACTTCATCGTTTTCAACAGCTAGGTTAAGTGTAGCACTAGCCAATTGTTGCCAGTTCAATTTACCGCCACTAGTATCATTCTTAGTGTAGTAAAGTTGGATACTACCGTCAGAGTTTACCGTCGCTGAACCTGACCATTGTTGGTCATCTTCAAGGGCATTATAACCAAAGATTGGACCCGCATTTTTCCAATGTGTAAAGTCATTATCTCCATATTTACTATAGAGCAAGTAAATGTGGTTTGAGTTTTTATTTGGTGCACCGGCCATTGAAATGACTAACTGGTAACCGTTCCAGTTACTTACTACACCTGACTCAGCATCTTGGACTGGCCAAGAATCCCAAACGTCGATTTCTTCTTTTTCCATTGTTTGGGCATCAACAGTGTTGAAAGCAGGCATATTGATGATTGTATCTGCTTTAAAGTAAGGAACTGCCAATTTGCTGTCTTGCTTCAAGAAGCTAGCAACGATATCTTTCAAGTTACGGTAAGTCAAGCTAGTACCTGTACCCTTGATTGCATCATCACTAAAGTCAACTTTATTAAGTGCTTTAATTTCTTCCTCAGTCAAGGCAACGATTTGATCTGAGGTCATATTATCTTCAACAATAGACTTGATACGACCGTTAAGTTTGCTAAGGTTTGCATTAGCAGCACTGTTTTCAGTAGGTTTAAGGGCTACTTCAGTGTGTGTATCAGCTGTTTCTGAGCTTGCTGTTGAAGTTGGTGCTTCTACTGCAGCCTCTGATGTATGAGCTGGAGCAGAAACCGCAGCAACCGTTTCTGAAGGTGTTGTTGCATCTGATGAAGATGTCACTACTGTGCTAGACGCCTTTTCTTCGACTACTGATGGAGTTGTGTTGCTTGGTTGTGTCTCTGTAACTGGTGTAGTTACAACCTCTGAATGTGCAACTGAAGATTCAACTGCTTCTGAAGTTGCCACACTTGTTGCTGTTTCACTGGCTACCGTTAGAGATGCTGTGCTTGTTTCTGGTGTTGCTGTCGCAGTAGCTACCGCTGGTGCTGTTTCTGTAACTTGATCAGCTTTTACCTGAGTGGCACCCAAAAATGCCAAGGTACCAACGAGCGCTGATGTTGCCCCTACTGTGGCAACCTTACGGATGCTATAACGCATCTTTTTGCACTCTGCTTGCTTTGGTGCTACTGTATTTGACTGTGAATTAACTGTACTATCCATATTAAACTCTCCTTTTAGGTTTTCACATGTTTTATTCTATCATTTTTTAATCTAAATTCCAATCTTTTTTTAATGACAAATTTATATTTTTTGTAAAAAACTATTTTTTTGTTAAAATAATAACTAGAAAATTAGTAATTTTATCAGGAAATATCACTATATGGAATCAAAATATTCACCTCTAATTTTAGCTCTCGTTTTTTTAATTTTATTTTTTGTTTTTATAATAAAAAATGAGAACGCTAACAATCCTTCCCAAAAAACAAATAGGGTTTCTGTGAGTCAAACCTTTCATCTAGCATCTCATAAAGGATGGTCTAACGACCTACAGACTATCGTGTGGAATCAAGAAAAAAATTACTATGATATCTATTTTCTACATTCTGTAGATGGGGCTACTGATCCTTTTGGACCTAGCGGTCAAGATTGGATACATACAACGACTAAAGATTTTATCACCTATAGTAAACAAGAGACTGCTATACCAGCAAAGGGTGGTGACTCTAAAGAAGGATGGCATTCTGCTTGGACAGGGAGTGTAGTCACAGATAGTCAGGGGATTTCTGGTATCCAAAACGAAGAACCTGTCGCCTATTTTACAGGGCTCATGGATGATGGAAGCCAGGCAATCTATGCTAGTGAGTCAAACGACAAGGGAGCTAGCTTTACTAAAGCCTTAAAAGATGGTAAACCTTTATTGACAAAGGAACAATCCTATAATGGTAAGGACTTCCGCGATCCTTATGTCTTCCACTTCAAAGACAAATTACTCATGTATGTCGCTGAAGGTGACGCCTTAGGTGTTTATCAATCTCAAGATGGTATCAACTGGACCAAAGCAGATAGCAAGGGAGACTCCAAAATCCTACCCGAAACATTTTTTAAGGGTCGTAACTGGCAGGACAACGCTCCTATCGAGTGTCCCGTTCTAAAAACAATGACAACAACTGATGATCGGGACAAGCAAGTTCTCTTTTTTGGAGCTAAGGATACAGCCTCAGGTGAAACAACTGGAACCTACTATACTGTAGGGCATTTAGATGATAAAGGCTTATTTATTGCAGACACAGAAACGAAACGCTTAGATCAAGGCTCAGACTATTATGGCGCTAACTTCACTGGAAGCGATCGAATTGAAGAAAGCAACCATAACCTTATCAGTCTTGGCTGGGTTGGTAATTGGAACTACTTCACGTCAGGCATTCACAGTGACCAAGAGGCCAAGAGTGATTTTCTAAAAACTATCGGTTTTTACACTACACCCAGACAGCTACAGCTAGATAAGAACAATATTATTCAGTCTGCTCCCCTCTATAAAAATGAACAATTAGCCCTCAAAAATCAAAACGGCAACATTTCGAGTCAAAGGCCACTCACCAGTGACAATAGAAAACCTTGGATTGATAAAAGTCACAATCAGAATGCTAATGGCCTTCTTGACCTTGCTGGAAAAAATAGTTCAGGGTATTACCAACTGCATTTTTCAAATATTAAGAAAGAAGGAGGCTATATCTACATTGATATCTGGCAAGGCTCTGATTACGTTAAAATCGCCTACCAAATAACAAGTGGTACCTATCAGGTCTCTGCTTATGCTGCTGAACTGAGCAACAGCATGGATGGCAGTCAAGTTGCTTCTTCTTACTATTACGATGGACTCTTGGGAAATGGTCAAGGTTATCAAGCTGACAGTCGCTATAAGGAAACTGATAATATTACTATAACGCTTATTACAGACAATCGTAGCTTGGAAATCTTCTTTCCAAATGGCCAAACCTACACTCTAGCTAGGTTTAATACTTCTGGCAAGCAAGATGTCAAGGTCTTCTCCACTCAGAAAGACCTTCTACTAAACTTGAAAATCTACGATATGCACTCATAAGAATAAGAAAAGTGATGCAAATAGCATCACTTTTCTTATTTTCCAAAGACAGAAACGAGACGTTTCACCCCTTCTGCAACAACAGTAGTCGGTGTAGCTACGTTAAAACGGAAATGTTTTTCTCCTTCGGAACCAAAGGTAATACCGTCATTTAGCACTACCTTGGCTTCTTCTTTAAGCAAGCGTCCAAGTTCATTATGGTCTTGAACGTAGGCTGAAAAATCAAGCCAGACCAAGTAGGTTCCCTCAGGTTTCATGACTTTGATATTAGTCTTTTCACTAAGTTCCTTGGTTAAAAGGTCAATATTAGTTTCAAAGACAGTCTTCAATTCCTCTAACCAAGGTTTCCCATAGGTCAAAGCTGCTTGCGTTGTAATCAAACCAATGGTTGGAATTTCATGTTGATTATTTGCCAATTGCTTTTGTTTAAAGGCTTTACGTAAGTATTCATTTTCAATGATGGTAAAACTATTTTTGGTACCAGCAATATTAAAGGTTTTAGTGGCCGAACTAAGTACCAAGGTAAAGTCCTTGTAAGCATCTGAAATGGTATTCATAGAAATGTGCTTATTCCCATATAAGGCTAAATCTTGGTGGATTTCATCCGATACTAAAAGGACACCATGTTTTTGGCAGAGGTCTGCCACCTTGGTCAATTCTTCCTTAGTCCAGACACGCCCACCTGGGTTATGTGGGCTACAGAAAACATAAAGTTTAACCTCATTATCGACGATATCACGTTCCAATTGTTCAAAATCAATTTCGAAATGCCCATTAACCTTAACAAGACTATTTTCAATCAACTGACGATTATTCAAACGGACAGAACGAGCAAAAGGCGGATAAACTGGTGTGTTGATGAGAACAGCATCGCCTTCTTTCGTAAAGGCTTGAATAGCTGTTGAAATGGCTGGAACAACACCTTCAATGAGCACAATACTTTCTTTATCAACGACGTAACCATGTTGATTTTTTTCCCAATTAATAATGGACTGATAAAGCTCATCACTTGGATAAGGATAACCAAAAATATGTGTCTCAGCATAGTTGATGACTGCATCCCTAATCTCAGGAACAGGTAGGAAGTCCATATCAGCAACCCAAAGCTCAAGGAGTTCTGGATTACTTTCAGCTTCGTGCCATTTCATGGTGTTTTGATTCAAGCGATTTGGTTGTGTTGTAAAATCATAACGTGTCATAGATAACTCCTTAAAGACTAAGGGCATTTTCCAAGTCAGCAATCAAATCTTGTGCTGCTTCAATACCAATTGAAAGACGAAGCAAGTCATCTGTCAAACCATAGGAAGCACGTACATCACCTGGAATATCTGCGTGGGTTTGTGTCGTTGGGTAGGTAATCAAGCTTTCGACACCACCTAGGCTCTCCGCAAAGGTAAAGACCTTTAGAGAATTGATAATGGTTGGAATCTTGTCTTGATCAGCCACTTTGAAGGAAATCATCCCACCCTTGCCTGGATAGAGAACTTCCTTAACAGCCGGTGACTTTTCTAAGAAAGCTACAACTTCTTGAGCATTAGCTGTCGATGCCTCCATACGAAGTTTTAAGGTCTTAAGACCACGCATGAGCATATAGCTATCAAATGGTGATAAGGTAGGACCCGTAGTATTGAGGTTATAATAAAGTTTATCGTAAAATTCTTGGTTGCTAGTCACAACAACACCAGCCAAAACATCATTATGACCTGATAGGTATTTAGTAGCTGAATGTACAACGATATCAGCACCTTGAGTAATCGGTGTTTGATAGATTGGGCTATAGAAAGTATTATCAACAATAACCACTGCACCCTTATCATGAGCAATTTTTGCCACTTTTTCAATGTCAAACTCAATCATAAGTGGGTTTGTCGGTGTTTCGATGTAGACAATATCAGTATCATCAGTGATAGCCGCAATCATCTCATCTTCTGTATTAGTGTATTCAAAAAAGAAACGACCTTCTTTTTCCTTGTCGTTAAACCAACGGAAAGAACCTCCGTAAAGGTCACGCGCAGCTACAACCTTGCTACCTACTGGGAAAATTTCAAAGGCCAAAACAATGGCGCTCATCCCTGAACTTGTCGCAATAGCATAATCTGCTTTTTCAATAGCTGCAAGTGTTTTTTCCACTGTTGCGCGTGTTGGATTTTTAGTTCGTGTATAGTCAAAACCAGTAGAATGGCCAAATTCTGGATGTTGGTAGGTTGTTGAAAAATGAATCGGTGAAGCCAAGGCTCCGGTTGCTTCATCCGAATTGATTCCTGCGTGTGCCAAAATGGTTTCTAATTGATATTCTTGTGTCATAATGTGCCCTTTCTACATGGTAAAGTGGATATACTCCATATCTATGACCTCTATTTTATCACTATTTTCTGAAAATAATGGTAAGTTCATCATACGGATTCTTGATAGTTAGTTATAGTTTATTTCTATAACCTAAAAATACAGATAGTTGCTGGCTATAATTTAAAATAAGCCAATTTTTGAGAATGTCAAAAATAAGTTTTCAAACGTCAAAAAGTGCCTAAAACATTATAGTTTCAAGCACTAAGAAATGATTTAAAAGTCTTGCTTCAATCTGAGGTTAGCCACTGACTTACTTTTTATCAAATAAGCGATATCTAATTTCTTCCAAAGCCATAATAACAAACGGACAAGCGAGTAAATAGAGCCAATCATCAAGTCCAATAGGTGCAGTGTTAAATAGCGTGTAGAAGAGAGGCACGTAAGACAGGATGATAAAGAGAACAATTTCTAAAACGATCCCTAAGCTAATAATCCGATTAGCAAATGGTTTAATTTGGAAAATAGATCCCCTACCCTTACGGCTATTCATAGCCATACCAATTTGGGTAAAGATAATAGCACCTAAGGTCATTGTGGTTGCCTCTCGGTAGAGAGGACCTGAGCTAGCCAAATGGTTTAAGTTACCTTGATTAACCCAATAATTAAGGAAGAAAGCCCCCATAGCTAAGGCTGCTTCAATCAGTCCATACCAGACAAAAGCTTTAATCAATAGTTGGCGATTGAGTAAGCGGTCTGATAAACGTCTTGGTGGCTTATCCATCACTCCTTCTTCAGGTGGTTCAACCCCCAATCCCAAAGCAGGTACCATATCTGTCCCCAAGTCAATAGCTAGGATTTGCATAACCGTTAAGGGAAGAGGTATGCGTCCCAAAGAGAACAAGAAGAAAGCAGAGGGTACAGCTTCAGGTGTATTGGAATTAAAAATATAAGTCAGGAATTTTTGAATATTTCTATAAACCGCACGACCTTCTTCAACAGCATGTACAATCGAAACAAAATGATCATCTGTTAAAATCATATCCGCAGATTCCTTGGCAACATCGGTTCCCGATACCCCCATAGCTACACCGATATCGGCTTTTTTAAGGGCAGGGGCATCATTAACACCATCACCAGTAACAGCGACAACCTCACCAAGTTCCTGAAGTGCATTGACCACACGGTATTTCTGTTCAGGCGCTACACGAGCAAAAACAATTTCCCCTTTAAGCGCTTCTTTGAGCTGGTCGTCATCCATGGCAGCTAGTTCAAGTCCCGAAACAACACGCGCATCATCACCTTGTACAATTCCGATTTTCTTGGCAATGCTAAGAGCTGTCAAACCATAGTCACCTGTCACCATGATAATACGAATACTAGCTCTATGGCATTTTTCAATAGCCTCTCGAACCCCCTGACGTGGCGGATCACTCATGGCAACTAAACCTAGAAAGACCATATTGTCCTCCAGGGTCTGCATGTCCCACCGGTCTTCTCCAATATGCTCGCTATCTAAAGGTCTATAGGCCACAGCTAAAACACGTAGACCATCACGGGCAAACTTATCGTTAGCCGCAAGGATAGCCTGACGCTCAGTAGCTGTCAATGATTTAATCAGCCCTTGATTATCAAAGTAATCTGAGCAAAGCTCCATCACTTCTTTCGGAGCACCTTTGGTGATAGATATATGATAACTACCATCCAATCCTGACTCAAGCTTATGCACTGTTGTCATCCGTTTACGATCAGAATCAAAGGGGATTTCCTTGATGCGAGGGGCCCAAGTATGATTGTCATTTAAATTTATTCTTGCTTTTTCGGCGAGAACATTAAGACAAGCCTCCGTCGGATCACCTAAAATCGTATAATTGGGATTATCAGCATTAGGAGCTACAACTTGAGCATTACTAGCCAAATGTGAGAATCGGACCAAACGATTAAGGAGCTCATTTTCTTCAAGAGAAACAGGTTGTCCTTCCTGCTCAATCTGCCCTTCCGGTGCGTAACCTAGCCCAGTTACCCCATAACTGTCTGACAAGGTCCACAGGTGGTTAACCGTCATAGCATTTTGCGTCAAAGTCCCTGTTTTATCCGAACAAATAACAGAAGTTGCTCCTAGCGTCTCTACCGAAGACAACTTCTTAACCAAAGCATGATCCTTAGCCATACGCTGAACTGCCATGGCTAGAGAGAGAGTAACTGTGGGAAGAAGTCCCTCTGGAATAAAGGCCACAATCATCCCCAATGCAAAAATAAAGGCTTGAGACAAAGGCTGATGGACAAATAGGGTCGCTGCCACCATAAAGAAGAGACCTACAGATACTGCGATGACCGAAATCTGTTTGGTCAAATGGTCTAGTTCCTTTTGCAGTGGACTTTTTTCCTGAGCTAGGTTTTGCGTCAAGTCTGCAATTTGTCCGAACTCAGTTTTCATACCGATAGCAGATACTATAAAATGTCCAGAACCAGAAGAGACTGTCGTCCCTGCAAATACCATATTGTCATATTCTAACTCAGTCTTGTCGGGAGTCAAATCTGCTTGATCTGACTTGTAAATAGGATTAGACTCACCAGTGAGGGCCGATTGATTAACCTGCAAATCTGTCACAGTGACCAAGCGTCCATCAGCAGAAATACGATCTCCTTCTTCAATGAAAACCAAGTCACCTGGCACCAAGTCCTGAGCTAGAATCTTGTTCTCCTTACCATTACGAAGAACTCGTGCATAGGATGGAAGAAGCTTGTTAAGAGCTGCCGTAGCCTGACTTGCCCTATATTCTTGAATAAAGCTAAAGAGACCATTAATAATGTTGACCAACCAAATTGCAATCCCCAACTCCAAGCTATGAGAGAGCATAGCGATAAAGCCACCAGCCCACAATAAGAGAGCCATGAGACTAGTAAAATGTCTGAAAAAGGTCAGCCAAATAGGCTCCGTCTTACTTTCCTTCAATTGGTTAGGTCCATAAGTCGCCTGCCTCTCCTTAACCTCTTGTGAGCTTAAACCTTGACGGCTTGTCTGCAAGACTTGGTAAACTTGTTCAGGAGGATAGGTCCCTAATTTTATCTTTTCTTGTCTAGAATCAGTCATAGTCCTTTCCTCGATTCTAAATCATTAAAACGATTTCATTTTTTCACCCCTATTATACTCCTTTTTCAGAAAATGTTGATAAGAAAAAACCAAGCTACACGACTTGGTTTAAATCTTATTTAATATGTAATTTAGCACGTAGGCTAGCTGCTCGGGTGCCAATCAATTGATCAGCCATACGAGTTACAAGAGCAAGAACGCCATAGACACCAACTCCAAGGCCTCCTCCAATGATCAAGTAAATCACACTGCCCACACGGCTTGTTGGTGAAAGTACAAACTGGAACACCCCATAGAAGACTGCAACTGGAATAGCCATGAGCACTGTAAGGATACAGATGAGTAAGGCTTTTCTAAACACTGTCTTACGACTAAAGTGCGTAACAGTGTGGAGGCGATTATACATCAGAGCAATTGGAACACCTAAGCCGATGGCTGTTGAAATAACTGGTCCAAGAGCTCCTAGGAAAATAATCAATGGTAACTGTAAGATTCCCTTAACTAAAACCCCGATCGCAAAATAGTTGATAGCTTTACGGGTTTCAAAGATTGCCTGAAGCATAGGTGCTAAAACGCTATACAAGGCCAAGAAAATAACTTGAATCAGACTGGCTACAAAGAGCAAGTGGGCCTGCCTATCTGGTGCCCCGTAAAAAACTGTGTAGAGTGGTTTAGCCAGAACCACTGATCCTGCAATGGCAGGTACAATAAAGAGCAAAAGCAACTGTAGGTTATTGATAATCAGTTTAGCTGCTCCCCTAAGATCCTTCTTAACCATATTTTCTGTCAAGAGTGGAATCCCAACCCCAGCAATGGAGATAGCTACAGCAATCAAAATCATAGTAATCTTACTTGGGTTTGAAGACAAGTAAGCATAGAGAACCTGAAGCTGACTGTTACTATAGCTTGTAAACTTCTCCATAGTACGGATAAAGGTCCATTGATCAATCAACTGAAACAGTTGAACCGCTGACCCAGTGATAATGAAAGGAATGGCTTCCTTAAAGGTTTCAATAACAATTGCAGTCGGATTGATATCTGGATGAACAGCCTGCTTGCCAAAAAGACTCTTGAGCTTCCCCTCCTTCCAAAGGTAGAAGAAAAGCACCCCATAACTAGCCAACATTCCGATGAAAGCGGCAAAAGTCGATTGGACAACTGCTGTCACATAATCGCCTGTCCCAATTTTCATGATGAAGAAGGTCGCCAACAGCATCCAAATAACACGGATAATCTGCTCCGCAATCTGACTTAAGGCATAAGGCTTCATGTTGTTAAAGCCTTGGAAAAAGCCTCGTAAAACAGACATCGATGGGAAAATAACAACTGCCCAAGAAAGACTACGCATGACGCGAACCAGATCCTCGTCTCCCCCAGAAAGGTAAGACATCCACGGCGAAGCAAAGTACATGAAAACGCCAAAAATCAATCCGAGACCAATCATGTAATACAAGATACGCTTGAGTAAGAAGAAACTCGTCTCCATCTTTCCAAGAGTATTGTATTTAGACACCTGTTTGGCAATTGCGACTGGAATCCCTGCTGTAGAAATCAAAAGGAAAAGGGCATAAATGTTATACCCTTGACCAAAGAGGGCATTGGCTTGGTCACCCTGTTTACCCATCCAAGCATACCAGGGAATAATGTAAAGTGCCCCTAATAGACGACTGATAATATTGGATGCTGTCATCCACGCCGTCCCTCTTAGCATCTGCTGCTGCTGTGTGTCAGTTTTAGTTTCAGTCATAACTTTCTTTCTAGAGAATAAAATATAATCTAGTTTATTATAAACTTTTGGCTGTGACTTGTAAAACAAGAACATTAAGGCTAAAATAGGAACTATGATTACTATTGAACAAGTTCTAGAGGTTCTCAAAAAGGACCGTAAGTTTAGAGATATTATTGACCAAGACAACTACTACTATTCATGGACTGGAGTGACTTTTGATCATCTTTCTTACGACAGTCGTGATGTCACACCATCTTCCCTCTTTTTTGCCAAAGGGGCTGCCTTTAAGCCTGAATTTTTAGAGAATGCCGTCAAAGCAGGCTTGAGTTTCTACGTGGCTGAAAAAGATTATCAAGTGGGAATTCCTGTCATTATCGTAACAGATATCAAGCAGGCTATGAGCCTCGTTGCTCAGGCCTTCTACCAATACCCCCAAGACAAACTAAAATTGCTGGCTTTTACTGGGACAAAAGGGAAAACAACAGCAGCCTACTTTGCCTTCAATATTCTCAAGCAAAATCATAAACCTGCTATGCTTTCAACCATGAACACGACACTAGACGGAAAAAACTTCTTCAAGTCTACCTTAACAACACCTGAGAGTTTGGACCTTTTCCGTATGATGGCTGAAGCTGTTGATAATGGCATGACCCATCTGATTATGGAAGTCTCAAGTCAAGCCTATCTGACTAAGCGTGTCTATGGACTGACTTTTGATGTAGGTGTCTTTCTTAACATCAGCCCAGACCATATTGGACCTATTGAACATCCAACCTTTGAAGACTACTTCTACCATAAGCGTCTTCTCTTGGAAAACAGTCGAGTTGTTATCATCAATAGCGGTATGAATCACTTTGCTTTTGTCGCTGAGGAAGTTGCGGATAAAGAGCATGACTTCTATGGTAAAAACTCCGACAATGCTGTTAAACA
Source organism: Streptococcus sp. 22.1 (assembly GCF_016648645.1). Taxonomy (NCBI): domain Bacteria; kingdom Bacillati; phylum Bacillota; class Bacilli; order Lactobacillales; family Streptococcaceae; genus Streptococcus; species Streptococcus sp. 22.1. Next base: position 25,425 of record NZ_JACLQK010000005.1, read on the forward strand.
TGGCTCAGGCTTTAGCTTTAAGGCAAGTGGAAAATTAGCCGGCGACTATGATATCCAACTTATCGGTGATTTTAACCAGGACAATGCTATGGCTGCAGGTCTAGCCTGCCTACGTCTTGGAGCTAGCCTTCAAGACATCAAAGAAGGGATTGCTCAGACCTCTGTTCCAGGGCGTATGGAAGTTCTTACACAAACTAAAGGAGCCAAGGTTTTTGTGGACTATGCTCACAATGGAGATAGCCTAGATAAGCTCTTACAAGTCGTAACCAGCCATCAAGATGGCCATATTAGCCTAATTCTAGGGGCTCCTGGAAATAAAGGTGAAAGTCGTCGTAAAGACTTCGGACATGTCCTCAATACCTACCCTGATGTTGATGTCTTCCTAACAGCCGACGATCCTAACAAGGAGGATCCTCTTGCTATCTGTCAAGAAATTGCCAGTCACATCAACCGTGAGGTACGTATCATTGTTGATCGAGAAGAAGCAATCAAAACAGCAATGTCTGAGACTACAGCCTCCAAAGACGCTGTGGTTATTGCGGGTAAAGGTGCTGATGCTTTCCAAATCGTAAATGGGAAACGTGATAACTATGCTGGCGATATTGAAGTCGCTAAGAAATATTTGTAAACAACAAAAAGTCAATTGAGGTATTACAATTAGCCTCAATTGACTTTTTCTATATAGAAACTAGTCTTTACCTAGTGTTTTCTTAAAAATATCATAGAAAGGATTTAGGGTCTTATCAAAAGAGCCAACAAGTGTTTCTAACTGCCCTCCAAATTGACGTTTGAAATGGAAGTTCCCTTTTCCAGTACTAGCTGCTTCAGTTTCGATTGTCCCATAAAAATTAAACCGCTCTTTACCCTTACGCATAGCATATTGTAGCATTTCCCAATGAAGAAGAACTGCCCCACCAAAATTAAGGTAGGCTTCATCATTCCCGCCGTAAAAGCTGACGACTTCTGGTCCATAATCCATAAAAAGATAAGCCGATAGAGGTAATTTGTCACCAGTGATTTGATAGGTCTTAAATTGCTCTAAACGTTTATAGTAGCTTCTAAGCTGATCTTGGGCATCCGCAATCTGACCCTTGGTTCGTTTTTTCTGAGGACCATCTTTTAAAGCCTGAATCTTAGTTTCAAAAGATTTAATGTTCTCATCAAGATAAGCCAAATAAGCTGGGCAATCCAAATAAGCTAACATAAACTTTGCAGATTTTCCAAAGTTCCTCTTCAAATCTTGGAAATAGGTTAATGGATGAACTGAAAATCCTTTTCTCTCTGCTGTCCGAACTAGGATGTCATAAAACTGATCGAGATTATCCTCACTTAGCTCTTCAACTTTGACATTCAAAGCGGTAAATTTTTTTAAATCTCGCTTCAAGGATGGTGAGAAAGCTGCGAGCATCTCGTCAGAAGTAGTAAAGGTATCAATGGGTTTGACAAACATCTGATTAACAACTAGAGCCTGTTCTGGATCTAAATACTGCTCAAAACCTAATTTTTCAAATACCTTGGAGACTTCATCAGCCTTATCTTCTTTAAGGATTTCAAGTTCTTCATTCCTAATAAGATTGGTAAGATAGGGATGAATAGAAAGTGATGCAATATTTTTCTTTTTTAAATAGAGTATCAAGGCCTCAAGAAGGTCTGGCAAATCAGTTATAGAATTGTAATCTAGCAAGGGGCCATGCAATAAGAGTGCTTTCCTAAAGATACGAAAACTCCTCCTGTAAACGATAATGGTTTGCCCCACTATCAGGCCATCCCTTTCAAAAACCAGAGCCTCTACTTCACCGATATGATTACGGCTTAACTGAAGCTTAGCCATCTCAGCTGACTGTAAAAAATTAGTATCCTTATAGCTTGTCTGTGTCTTTTGATAATCATCAAAATTGACACTTTTAACCATAATAGACATTACTATCATCCCTTTCGTCTATCCTAAATCCCACATTTGCTGCTAAACGTTAAATTAGTCTAACGATTAGCAAAGTTTCCAGACCAAGAGGGGTATTAAGTATTCATGGATATTACTCACAGATGATGAGGAAAATTTGGTAAACGATTAAATTTACAAACACTATTATATACAAATTATTCATTTTTGTTAAGGGATTTTTAGTTAATTTTCTGAAATTTATAAGAAATACTAATTACTATCGTCTCTTCATCAAAAAAACTCTCCTCGTTTAAACTTAGAGAGCTGATCTATCATAAAAATTAGCGATAACGTCTCAATTGAGGAGGCGTGTAAGACTGGACGAAAGCTTCAATTTCTGAAAAATCATCTGTAAAGAGGAATTTTGCTGCTGTTTCAGCCTCTAAAAAGTCATGAGTAACCATGGTATCCAACATTGTTTTCATAGCATCATAATAGCCATTGAGATTGAAGAAAACACAGGGTTTGTCCAGCTTACCGACGCGAGCCGCTGCAATAGCTTCAGAAATTTCTTCCAGTGTTCCTAGACCTCCTGGAAGGGCGATAAAGAGGTCTCCTTGCTCTAGCATGGCAGTCTTTCGTTCTGCCATGTTTTCTACTATGGTCATTGAAGTCAATCCCTCATAAGCTATCTCCCTATCTTTGAGGAATTGCGGCATAATTCCATGAGCCTCTCCCCCATTTTCCAAAACAGTATCACCAAGAACTCCCATCAGCCCCATCTTACTACCACCATAGACTAGAGTATGCCCATTTTTAGCAATCCACTGGCCCAAGGCAATCGTTGCTTTCTTAAAGCTAGGATTGTCACCCATATTAGCTCCCAAATAGACTGTTACTTTCATTGAAGTCCTCCTTTTTATTCTATTATAACGCAAAATTCCTGCCATAACTGACAGGAATTTTTTCTTAGTCTTTACGCTCCAAATTACGAAGCATTTCATCAATTTTATTACCGTATTCGATAGATTCATCCTTAATGAAGGTTAAATCTGGAATCTTATACATGGTCAATTTTTTACCAAGTTCACGCTTGATTGTCCCAGTAGCCTTTTCAAGCCCAGTTTGTGCTTTTTGGTTATCTGAGGCCAAGGTTGAATGAATAGTGTAAAAAATCTTAGCAGCCGACAAATCACCTAGCATTTGTACATCTGTGATAGTGACATCTTGCACGCGTGGATCACGAACCTTCTTTTGAAGAATTTCATTGACCTCACGTTTGATTTCCATACCAACACGGTCTACACGAAATGAATTTCCCATAGTCTTATCCTTTCTCTCTTATTATGATGGAACAAAAGCCAGGCCAGATGACCTAGCTTTATCTCCTAAGTAAGCTTTTTAAAGCTAACAAAATTAACGTTTAATTTCTTCCATAATGTAAGCTTCGATAACGTCATCAACTTTAATATCGTTGTAGTTTTCAATCATCAAACCACCCTCTTGAGCGTTTCCGACTTCTTTAACGTCATCTTTAAAGTGTTTCAAGCTTGCCAATTTACCATCAAAAATAACGACACCATCACGAATCACACGGGCACTTGAATCACGAGTGATTTTACCACTAGTAACCATGAACCCACCGATTGTTCCGACTTTAGAAACTTTGAAGGTTTCACGGATAATAGCTTCACCCATGACTTTTTCTTCAAACTCAGGATCAAGCATCCCTTTCATGGCATCTTCGATTTCTTCGATAACCTTGTAGATGATGCTGTGAAGACGAATTTCAACTTCATCAGTTTCCGCTTGTTGACGTGCTTGTGGTGTAGGACGAACGTTAAATCCGATGACAACGGCATCTGAAGCTTCCGCAAGAGTAATATCAGATTCGTTGATAGCACCTACTGCTGAGTGAACAACATTAACGCGAACACCCTCAACATCAATCTTAAGAAGTGACGCTGCCAAGGCTTCAACAGAACCTTGTACATCGGCCTTGATGATAACATTAACAGTCTTCAATTCACCGGCTTTAAGGGTGTCAAAGAGGTTATCAAGGCTAACACGATGTGTTTGTTGACGTTGTTTCATAAGGGCACGTTTGGCACGTTCTTCACCGGCTGCGCGAGCTGCTTTTTCATCTTCATAAACGGCAAAATGGTCACCCGCCATAGGTGCTTCGTTCAAACCAGTAATTGAAACTGGTGTTGAAGGCGCAGCAGTCTTAATACGACGGCCAAGATCATTGGTCATAGCACGGACACGTCCGAAGGTATTACCAACAACGATTGGGTCTTGAACATGCAAGGTACCTTGTTGAACAAGGAGGGTTGCGACCGCACCTTTACCTTTATCCAAACGAGCTTCAATAACGGTACCGATGGCACGAACACTTGGATCCGCTTTAAGCTCTTCCACTTCAGCCACAAGAAGAACGGTTTCAAGCAATTCTTCAATGTTTTGTCCAAATTTAGCTGAGATTTCAACGAATTCACTATCACCACCCCATGCAGTTGAGATAACGCCATGCTCAGCCAATTCACCAATAACACGCTCTGGGTTAGCACCTGGTTTATCAATCTTGTTAATCGCAACAATGATTGGAACACCAGCAGCCTTAGAGTGGTTGATGGCTTCAATAGTTTGTGGCATAACACCGTCATCCGCAGCGACAATCAAGATAGTAATATCTGTAACAGAAGCACCACGGGCACGCATAGATGTAAAGGCCGCGTGTCCTGGAGTATCAAGGAAGGTGATTTTCTTACCACCCTCTTCAATTTGATAGGCACCAATATGCTGTGTGATACCACCAGCTTCTCCAGTCGCAACACGTGAGTTACGAAGGGTATCAAGAAGGGTTGTTTTACCATGGTCAACGTGTCCCATGATAGTAACAACTGGTGCACGTTCTACCATAGCATCTTTATTGAGGTAGTCTTCGTCAACAAAGAAACGTTCGATATCAGCATTATCGACTTCTTCTTTCTTGGTTGCTTCAATACCGTAGTCAACCATCAACAACTCAATAGTATCCCCATCAAGAGATTGGTTTTGAGTTGCCATAACACCCATCATGAAGAGTTTCTTAACGATTTCAGCTGGCTCACGTTTAATACGTTTTGCGATTTCTGCAACCGTCATGCCTTCAGTGTATTCAAATTCTTTTGGTAATTCATGGAATTTACGCTCTGTTACTGGTTTTGGAGCTGAATTACCACGGTTATTTTTACCTTTTTTATTTTTGTTTTTATTCCAGTTACTATTTCGTTGATTTCTCACTTGGTTTTGATTATTCCACTTATTATTTCTTGTTTGCTTAGGTCCATCTTCATTCTCGCGACGATTATCACGTGATTTATCTGGACGTGCCTTTTTACGACGTGTATCTTGTGCTTGCGCAGCTGGAGCTGGTTGAGCAGCCGGTGCTGGTTTGGGAGCTGGCTTAGCTTCAGCAACTGCTTTTTGAGCAGCGACTTCAGCCTGTTGTTTTTCTTTTCTTGCCTTTTCTTGCTCTTTCGCACGGCGTTGCTCTGCAGCTTTTTCTTCACGGAAGCGTGTTTCACTTTGACGTGAATATTCTGCATTTTGCTCTGCTTTCAAGGCTGCTGCACGCGCTTTAAAGTCAATACGTGGACCTGCCTGATTGTTGCGGGCAGCATCGTTACGTTTATTTCGACCTTGATCATTGCGCTGTTTACCTTGGAAATTACGGTCACGATTACTATTGTTACCGCGGTTCCCATTATTACGGTTGCCTTGACCATTTCCATTTTGGTTGCGACGATCATTATTCTGACGTTTACCTTGATCGTTCCCTTGTTGATTTCGGTTACGATTACGGTTGTCACGGCCTCCGCCGTTTTGACGACGCTCTGCTTCTGCCTTGGCACGTGCTTCACGTTCTGCCTTAAAATTACGGCTTTGTGGTTTTTTCGGAGTCGCAGGGGCTTCTTTGACTTCAGCCTTTGATGTTTCTTTAGCTGGAGCTGATTTGGCAACAGGTACCTTATAAACCTTAGGCGCTACCTTTTCCTCTTTAGGAGTTGGTGTCGCTTTAGGAGCTGGCTTGCTTTCAGCCTTAGCTGTTCCCCCTTTTAAACTTGAAGTGATACGATTAGCATCAGCTTCTTCAACTGATGAGGAATGGCTCTTCACAGAAAGACCAAGTTCTTGAGCTTTTGCAACAACAACCTTGCTTTCTACACCAACCTCTTTTGCGATTTCATATAATCGTTTCTTTGACACGTGATGTCCTCCTATTCTTTATTCCATAAGAGTCCTCATTTTCTTTGAAAATCCAGCATCAACTACAGCAACCGTTTTTCTTGGTTTACCAATAGCCATGCTTAATTCCAGTGCGTTAAACACTGTGGAGACTTCTATATTATAGTAGTTACATTTATCAGTCGTCTTTTTAGTCACGTTACTACCAGCATCATTGGCAAGAAAAACTAGTCTCGCCTGTCCTGATTGAACTGCCTTGATGACAAGTTCTTCGCCAGAAATAAGCTTTCCAGCTCTTTGTGCTAGTCCCAACATATTTGACAATTTTTCTGTGTTATTCAAGACCTAACTCTCTTCTTTTGACCTTGTGATCCACATAAGCAATGAGTTCATCATAAAAACTTTCAGGAACATCCATGGAGAAACTATGGTTAAAAGCACGTTTCTTTTTAGCTTGGAGAGCTTCTTCATTATCTAATTTAATGTAAGCACCTCTGCCATTTTGCTTTCCTGTTGGATCAATGAAAATCTCACCATCTTTAGTTTTTACGATGCGGAGCAAATCACGTTTATCAATGATTTCTCCTGAGACAACTGATTTGCGTAAAGGTATTTTTCGTGTTTTAGCCATCAAACACCTCTATGTTCTTCTTATTCTGCTTCTGTTGTTTCAATTACTTCTTCTGTTGTGACTTCAACAGGTGTAGCATCTTCTGCAACAATCTCGTCAACAACTTCCTCAGTAGCAGCCTCAGCTTTTTCAGCTTCGAGTGCTTCATATTCAGAAGCTGACTTGATGTCAATACGGTAACCAGTCAAATGAGCTGCCAAACGAACGTTTTGTCCACGACGACCAATTGCAAGAGATAATTTGTTATCTGGTACAACTACTGTCGCACGTTTGCTATCATCTTCGTCAAAGAGAACATAGTCCACTTCAGCCGGTGCAATAGCATTGTAGATAAATTCAGCTGGATCTTCAACCCATTGAATAACATCAATATTTTCCTCAACAGGAACTTCAATTCCTGTCTTAGCATCCAAACGTGTTGGGTGGAAACGGCTGACAACTTTCTTGATGTTACTTCCACCACGACCAACAATAGTACCAATAGCATCAACGTTAGGGTTATGACTACGAACAGCAACTTTGGTACGATCACCAGCTTCACGAGACACGCTCATGATTTCTACAGTTCCATCAAATACTTCAGGAATTTCTTGTTCCATGATACGTTTGATGAATTCTGGATGGCTACGGCTTACAAAGACGTTAACACCTTTAGGGTTGTTTTCAACTTTATAAACATAAACATCGATGACGTCGTGTGACTTAAAGCTTTCGCCAGGAATTTGGTCTTGGCGTGACAATTGAGCTTCGAGCGTTCCAAGATTGACATAAATGAAACGTTGGTCAAAGCGTTCAACTGTTCCTTGCATGATTTCACCTTCATGTTGCTTATAGTCATTATAAGTGATTTCACGCATCTGCTTGCGCATCTTTTCCATAATGGTTTGTTTGGCAGATTGCGCTGCAACACGGCCAAATTCATCGACTGACTCTTCAAAACGAATCTTGTCACCAAGCTCGTAAGCAGAGCTGATAGCAAGGGCATCTTTCAAGCTAATTTCCAAACGACTATCAAAGACTTCGTCTACAACTTCACGAACGGTATAAACTTGAAAATCACCTGTTTTTTCATTGAATTCAACTACAGCTGATTCTGACTGACCATAACGACGCTTGTAGGCTGACTTAAGCGATTCAACCACAGCATCGATGATATCTTCCTTGTTAATGTGTTTTTCTTCTTCCAAGACACGGAAGGCTTCTAGCATTTCTTTGCTCATATTCTTTGTTGTTTTAGCCTCTAAAGGCTAAAACTGGCATCCTTTCTTTATTTACACTAAGAGTTTTAGAGTTTGACTGCCAAACGAGCTTTAGCAACTGTTTGATAGGGAATCTCAACAGTTTTATGGCGAGTCTTATCAAGGTAATCAATTGTTAGGGTTTCCCCATCAAAGGCCACCAAGTCACCTTGGAAAATCTTGATCTTATCAATAGCCTTGTAAAGACTAACATTGATATACTGACCAACAGCATTTGTCAAAGCTTCTTTGGTTTTTAAGGGACGCTCTAACCCTGGACTAGAAACTTCCAGCATGTATTGATCCGGGAAAGGATCAGGCTGAATAGTATCCAAGAGGGGACTGATAATTTCAGTCAAGTCTGCAGTATCTTCTACAGTAATACCTCCTGGCTTATCAATCAAAACTGACAAGACATAGTCACCGCCAAGCTTTTCGTACTCGATATCGACCAGTTCGTATGGCTCAGGAATAGCTGGAGCTACGACTGCCGTCACGAGATCAATAATTTTTTGCGACATTATGACCTCCTTACACACACAAGAGACGAAGTTTCTACTCCGCCTCTCTTTCGTTATTTTCCTATATTATAGCATAGGTCAAAAGCCATTGCAAGGAATAACCATATTGCTATCATTTCAAAGCAAAAAGGTTGGGAATCACCCAACCTTATTTATTGCGCCGCTGGAACAGTGCTATAAGTAGTCACACCCGATCCATTATTATTGTATGTAGGGGTTGTCGTACCTTGTTCCTGAACATAATTACCTGTGTTTTCACTATAGTTATTGCTATAGGTAGTACCTCCATTGTAGGTACTTACTGACCCACCACCAGCTGCCTCAGATGTCCCGCCCTCATAATTTGAAGATGCCTCACTCGAAGCCGCACTTCCTTTAGAATTAACGAAATCATCTGAGCCATAGTTAGAGCTACCAGAACCATAGAGAACCAAACTAGTCTTAAGATTAGATTCAGAAACTTTCTTCTTACCAACTTCCTGCTTAATGCGATTTTGCACCTTAAGAATATCCTCAGTGGAGGCTACTTGATAGCTTCCTCCATCGATCATGGCATCCGAACCAGCCAATTGGTATGACTTAATATTTTTAAGGGCATCACTATAACCCATCAAGCTACGCAAAGTATTGGTATCACCAAGATCGATACTGGTTTGAACATTTGAACTTACAGCCGACAAAATTTTCTTGTAAGAACCAATAGAGTCCATCTTCAAGAGCTTAGCTACAACTTTTTGAATAACCTCACGTTGACGTTTTTGGCGACCATAGTCACCATCAGGGTCATCGTAACGCATACGTGAATAGACTAAAGCTTGCTCACCATTGATTTTATGGGTTCCGGGCTCAACTTTTGCCTGAAATTCAGGTTCATTTTCTGCAATCGAAATTGGAAAATCAAAATGATTCGTTACCTCAATACCACCAACAGCATCTACCAAATCAATCATACCCTGCATATTAATCAGTGCATAATAGTCAATATCAATATCTAAAACCTTTTGAATGGTTGAAATAGCCAAGTCAGCACCACCCTCAGCATATGCTGAATTTAGTTTTGCTTCACCCGACCCCTCAATATCTGTCAAAAGGTCACGTTCCAAACTGGTCATGGTTGTTTTCTTAGTCTTAGGGTTCACTGTTACCAAAATCATGGTATCAGAGTTTCCTTCCCAGGTTTCCTTACGTTCTTTGGATCCTGTATCTACCCCCATCAAGAGAATAGTTATAGGCTTAGTCTGTTGAATAGCCTTACTATTCCCTGAAGTTGCTTTAGAAGCCCTAAACGTTTTTGACAATTCGCCTGTGGCGTAATTATAAGTTGTCGTTAGGTAAATACCAGCAGCTACTACTGTCGTTGCAAAAATCGCCAACAACATCAATAAAATTTTTCGTCCAAGTTTCATGTTTTTTCCTAATCTATGAGTTTAGCCATAAGGTAAACATCTAGAAATTCTCCATTTTTAGTTCTTGCACCACGTTTCTTAGTGCCTTCAATGTCAAATCCGAATTTTTGATAGAGATGAACCGCCCGTTCATTACGTGCTTGAACCGTCAACTCTAAGCGGCGGATAGTTGGTGTATGATCTGCCCAGTCAATCATTGTTTCCATAAGAAACTGGCCAACACCATTCCCCCAGTAGGGTTTAGAAACCGCAATAAATACGTCGGCGATATGACTGGTCTTAGTATCTTGATCAGAGGTAACATTACAAACACCAATGACCTCATGACCCAATTTTGCCACCAAACAAATCTCATTAAGCCTATGCTGATGACTTTCAATATAAGTGGCTAACTGTTCAACACTCAGTATAGAACTTCTATCATCTTGTGCTAGAAAATCCGATTCCAAGGCTACAGTCTCTAGTAAACGAGCTAGAGAGGCAGCATCCTCTCTTTGAGCTTCCTCAATGACTAATTCTTGCTCAGCCATTTACCATTTCCTCCTGAATCTCCTTACTTCTAGGACCGAAAGATTCAAAAAGCAACTGACGTCCATCTCCATGATGAGATATCGAAATTAGGAGATAATCCCCTAACAGACTCTCGTCTAGGAGCTCACCCCACTCGATGATGGTCACACCTTCACCATACAGAAAATCATCCAAATCAATAGAATCAGGATCATCACCAATGCGGTAGACATCTAAATGATAGAGTGGCAGCCGCCCCTCATACTCCCTTACAATAGTATAGGTTGGACTCTTTATCATCTGTGAAATATCCAAACCTTTGGCAATCCCCTTGGTTAAGGTTGTTTTGCCAGCTCCCAGATCACCTGAGAGAACAATTATATCTCCAGAATCGAGCAGTCGACCTAACTTTTGGCCGATACTAATCAATTCTTCTTCATTTTGACTGTAAATCATGTTTTCATTATATCAAAAAATAAAAATATGGACTAGAATCCACTGTAAAAATACAGTAGAAACTTATAAATATCGAATCATTTAAGTAAGAAGTTAAGATGTGTATTTTAATCTTCAATTTATTTTAACCACATCAACCACTCATAGATTAGAAATCATTTTGTAAAACTTACTATAGATTTGAAAGTTAATCAAAAAAACTCTCTCACATTCCCCAGATAAAATCGCAAAAGAAAAAGCCTGACAAATATACAGACTTTTAACTTTCAAGCTTTAGAACACAGCCATACTGATGAAGTTAAGGATAAACAAGATATCCAAAATCCACATAATAAAGTGGACATCCTTAGTTTGACCTTTGACGATTTTGACCAAAGTATAAGTAAGGAAACCAGCTGCGATACCATAAGTAATACTATATGAGAATCCCATGAAAATAGAAGTGAAGAAGGCAGGAATAGCTTCAGACAAGTCTTCCCAATCGACACTCTTAAGGTTAGAGAGCATCATAACACCTACAATAATAAGAATAGGCGCTGTTGCCGCATTTGGAACGATTGACACCACTGGACTAAAGAAACTAGAAATGGCAAAGAGTACAGCAACCACAAGAGCTGTCAAACCAGTACGTCCACCAGCACCAATACCTGCTGCAGATTCAACGTAAGTTGTAACGTTTGAAGTCCCTGCAATGGCACCAATACTTGTACCAACAAGGTCAGAGTAAAGAGCACGGTCAAGAGCTTTTGATTCGTTGTTATCACCTGTTGAAGCAATGATACCAACCTTCTCACCAGTACCAATCAAGGTACCGATAGTATCGAAGATATCAGTCAATGAAAAGGCAAGAATAGCCATAAAGACACCAGGCAAACGAGAAACGTCTGCAAAGAGTGATCCCAATCCCTTAGATCCAAGCGCTGCACCAAAGACCTGACCAAGATCCTTAATAGATGATGTCAAGCTAGCTGCGTGCCAGTCAATGCTTCCAAGATCAACGACACCAGCAAAGATAGCAATGATAGTCGTTACGAGGATTGAAAGAAGAACACCACCACGAATACCTTTAACAATAAAGAAAATCGCAATCGCAAGACCAATCAAACCTACAATTACAGTTGGGTTATTGAAAGCAACCAAACCTGGTGTAGCTGACGATGAAGCTGTAATTGAAGCCTTAGCCATGTCAGCACCTTTGCCTGCTACAGTGTAGGTATGTGGATTAATTGAGAATTTCAAGAAACCAGCATTTTTAATCCCAACATAGGCAAGGAAAACACCGATACCTGCTGAAATAGCAGATTTGAGGGCTGTTGGAATAGACTCAATAATCATCTTACGTACTTTAGTTACCGTGATGATCAATGAAATAACACCACATAGAAAGACCATTGCTAAGGCCTCTTGCCAAGTGTAACCCAAAGAAAAGACCACTGTGTAGGTGAAGAAGGCATTAAGCCCCATACCAGGCGCTTGAGCGTATGGTAGGTTAGCATAAAATGCCATCATCAATGTCCCTGCAACCGCACCAATAATTGTTGCTAAGAAAACACCTTGTGCAGGCATTCCTGTTTGGGCCAACATCGCTGGGTTAACAAAGAGGATGTAAGACATGGCAAAGAAAGTTGTCAATCCGGCAGTCACTTCTGTGCGGACGTCAGTACCATGTTCTTTCAATTTGAAAAACTTTTCCATGAAAGTTTAGACTCCTTAATAAAAAATATTGTCAAAATCCGAATAATTTCGGAACATTCTCATGTAGAATGCAACATTACTATTCTACATGAAATTATTTGACGGTGCAAGGTTTATTTCCTGAGACTTTTCTTATGAAAAACCGAACGTTCTCAGAAAGCTCTTTCTTAATCACCAACAAAGGACAGATTTTTGCTATAATAGGAACATGACAAAAAAATTGATTGCACTAGATCTTGATGGAACCCTCTTGCGTCCAGATGGAACTATTTCAGAATTTACACAAAAAACGATTAAAGACGTACAAAACAAAGGACACCAAGTCGTTATCGCTACAGGTCGTCCTTATCGTATGGCTATTGACCATTACAAAACACTAGGGTTAGAAACACCACTCATTACCTTTAACGGCTCCTTGACCAATCTTCCAGACCAAAACTGGGCTTATGAGCATTCGGTTAAATTAGATAAGAAATATCTGATTAGCCTCTTACAACGCCATGATGAATTAGAGATGGATTTTCTGGCTAGTGAATATCGAAAACACTTCTATATCACTATGAATCACCCAGAGCGTATCCAACCACAACTCTTTGGTGTTGATAAAATTATTGAGGCTATGCGTTTAGAACCAACTAAAATCACGCGCAACCCTAACGCTCTCCTTATGCAAACTCGTCATGAGGATAAGTACCAACTTGCCGATGACATCAAGAAGGACTTCAAGGAAGAAATTGAAGTTGATTCTTGGGGTGGCCCGCTTAATATCTTGGAATTTTCGCCTAAAGGCATAAACAAGGCCTACGCCCTAAACTACTTACTTAAGGCCATGCGCAAATCAACGGATGATCTGATTGCTTTTGGAGACGAACACAACGACACAGAGATGTTGGAACTTGCTAAAACTGGTTATGCCATGAAGAATGCTAGCTCTGTTCTTCTCCCCCACGCTAACGAACAAATTGAGTGGACTAATGAAGAGGATGGCGTTGCTCGCAAACTCCAGGAACTCTTCTTATAAACAAGAAAAGACACTGAAAATTTCTTCGGTGTCTTTTGTTCTGATTAAGGTAAAATAGCCACTGCACGCACTGGGGAACCTGTCGCCTTGTCCCAGTGAGGAAATGCAATTGAAATCAAAGCACCAACAGCTGGAACTTGATCCAATTGATTCAAGACTTCTACCTGATAAATGTTTTGTTCCAAAAGGTAGTATTCGTTAACCAAGCCATGTTCTGCTGCTGGAATACCCGCATCGGTATCAAAGGTTTCATGACCGACAGCCTTAACATGGCGTTCATGAATCAAGAATTCTAGAGCTTCTCGGCTCCACCCTGGACTTTGTTGAATCCCATTTTCATCAAGGTTACGCATAGCATCTTGATTTGGCCAACGCTTCGACCAATCACTACGAAAAGCGACAAAAGCCCTTTCAGTAATTTTTCCATGCTCTGCTTCAAAGTCTAAGATATCTTGTTTGCTCAAGATAAAGTTTGGATTCGCAGCAACTTCTTTAGACTTGTCGATAACATAGAGTGGTAAAAGAAGATCTTTGAGAGCAATCTCATCCAACCAACGACCACCTTCTACAAAGTGAATCGGTGCATCAATATGCGTTCCGTATTGACCAACTACTGTAAATTTTTGAACATGGAAACCATCTTTTAATGTGAAAAGGTCTTCTTGTTTCAAAGCTGGGAGAGCTGGAAAGTGTGGACTTTCTGCATTAATTTTGTGGGTCAAGTCAACCCATTTCTTAGATTGCAATTCATTATAAATACTTAGTAAATCTGACATAAGGAGGTCCTCTTTTCTTATAGATTTAACCTTAAATAGCTAATTGAAGAAATTATAGCAGCCATTAATAGCTATTACAAGCATTTATCTCATTTTTTCTTAATCCCATTTCTTCTAGTTAGATATAGCTTCAAACTATATCTAACTCTTTTTGTCTGAAAAGAAAGTATATTTGCGATAATTTGATATTTTTTTCAATTTTATGACACTTTTGTTACGAAAAGCATTGACAAATCTATGATAACGTTTTACAATTAGATTGTTCTAATTTTCGAGGGACTAAAAAAATATTGTTGTCATTTTCATGTCATGAATGATAATACCAATAATCATTTTTCTATTCCTAAGAAGCAATATATAAAAGGAGGAAGAACACTAATGGGTATCGGTATTATTATTGCTAGCCATGGTAAATTCGCTGAAGGTATTCACCAATCAGGTTCTATGATTTTTGGTGAACAAGAGAAAGTTCAAGTGGTTACTTTCATGCCAAATGAAGGTCCTGACGACTTGTACGCTCACTTCAAAGATGCCATCGCTCAATTTGACGCTGACGACGAAATTCTTGTCCTTGCAGACCTTTGGTCTGGGTCACCATTTAACCAGGCAAGCCGTATCAAGGAAGAAAATCCTGATCGCAAGATGGTTATCGTGACAGGACTCAACTTGCCAATGCTTATCCAAGCATATACGGAACGTATGGTAGCTCCTGATGCTGGGGTTGAAGAGATTGTCGCTAACATTTATAAGGAAACCAAAGAAGGCGTTAAAGTCCTTCCAGAAGGCCTTATTCCTAAAGAAGACACTAAACCAGCCGACGCTAAGCCTTCTGTTCCTAAAGGTACCATTCCTGAAGGAACCGTTCTTGGTGATGGAAAAATCAAATACGTTTTGGCTCGTGTTGACACACGTCTCCTCCACGGTCAGGTTGCGACTGGTTGGACTCACTCAACTCACCCAGACCGTATCATCGTTGTTTCAGACACTGTTTGTCATGATAAACTTCGTACAAACATGATTAAACAAGCCGCTCCATCTGGTGTTCAAGTTCACGTTATCCCAATTAAAAACATGGTTAAAGCAAACAATGACCCACGTTTTGGTGATACACGTGCTATGCTTCTCTTTGAATCTGTTGAAGATGCTCTTGCTGCTGTTAAAGCAGGTGTTGATGTTAAAGAAATCAACCTTGGTTCTTCAGCTTATAAAGAAGGAAAAGTCAACGTTACTAAAGCTCTTTCATTTGACCAAACAGATGTGGATGCTATCAAAGAGTTGCAATCATTGGGTGTCAAATTTGACGTTCGTGGGGTACCAAGTGATAGCCCAGCAAACGTTGATGCCTTGATTAAGTCAGCTGAAACTAAATTAGCAGAGAAGAAATAATTTTGGAGGATGCATAAATGAGTTTAGTACAAATTATTTTAGTCGTAATTGTTGCTTTCATCATCGGTTGTAGCTCAGTTAACGACCAAATCGAAACATACCAGCCAGTTGTGGCTTGTTCCCTTATCGGTCTTGTTACTGGTCATCTCGAACTCGGCGTAATGTTGGGTGGTAGCTTACAGTTGATTACTATGGGATGGGCTAACGTTGGTGCTGCCATGGCACCAGATGCCTCACTTGCCGCTGTTGCTTCTACAATTATCCTTATCTTGGGTGGTCAAGGAACTAAAGGAATTGGTCCTGCCATCGCCCTTGCGGTGCCTTTGGCTGTTGCCGGTCTTGCCTTGACAATGGTTGTCCGTACAGCAACTGTCTTCATCGCTCATATTATGGATAGCCGTGCAGAAGCTGCTGATATCGCTGGTGTTGAAAGATGGCACTTTATCGGTATGGCCCTTCAAGGTCTCCGTGTTGCTATCCCTGCCCTCCTCTTGCTCTTGATTCCTGCACACCTCGTACAATCTGGTCTTGAAGCTATGCCTGAATGGTTAAAATCAGGTATGACAATCGGTGGTGGTATGGTTGTAGCCGTTGGTTATGCCATGGTTATCAACATGATGTCTAGTCGCGAAGTTTGGCCATTCTTCTTCCTTGGTTTTGCTTTGGCTGCCCTTAAAGAGTTGACCTTGATTAGTTTGGGTATCATCGGTCTCTGTCTTGCCGTTATGTACCTTGCACTTGAAGCTAGTGGTTCAAATGGTTCTTCAAATGATGGAGGATCAGGTGATCCCCTCGGTGAAATTCTGGAAGACTTTTAATTAGGAGGAAAGAAAATGGCTGATTCAAAAATTAAATTAACAAAAGCAGATCGTTTCAAAGCTTTCTTGCGCTCATACTTCCTTTTAGCTTCATTCAACTATGAACGTATGCAAAATGGTGGTGTGGCCTACACCCTTATTCCTGCAATCAAAAAACTTTATCAAACTAAAGAAGAACGTGCTGCTGCCCTTAAGCGTCACTTGGAATTCTTTAATACACAACCTTTCATGGCTAACCCAATCTTTGGGGTTACGCTTGCCTTGGAAGAAGAACGTGCCAACGGTGCTGAGATCGATGATGCGGCTATCTCAGGGGTTAAGGTCGGTATGATGGGACCTCTTGCAGGTGCCGGTGACCCTCTCTTCTGGTTTACCCTTCGTCCAATCTTCCTTTCACTAGGAGCAGGTTTGGCTGTTTCAGGTAACGTCCTAGGCCCAATCGTCTTCTTCGTTCTCTGGAACGTCATGGTTGCCGCCGTTAAATGGTATACTCAAGAATTCGGTTACCGTGCTGGTACTGCGATTACAGACGACTTGTCAGGTAACCTTCTTCAACAAGTAACTCGTGGCGCATCAATGATGGGGATGTTCGTTATCGGTTCTCTTATCCAACGTTGGGTAAGCATTACCTTCACACCAGTTGTCTCTGTTGTTAAACAACAAGAAGGTGCTTATATCGATTGGGATAAACTTCCAAAAGGTATTGCCGGTGTTAAAGCAGCCTTCCTAGAACAAGCTGCTGGTAAATCACTCGAAGCCAACAAGGTAACAACATTGCAAGATAACTTGAACCAATTGATTCCTGGTCTTGCTGCCCTTGGTTTGACTTTCCTCTGTATGTACCTTCTTAAGAGAAAAGTTTCTCCAATCGTTATCATCTTGGGTATCTTTGTTCTAGCTATTGTGCTCCACATTATTGGTGTACTCTAATCGGAGCAAGGTATGGTTAAATCGCTCAATACCGAAATGGCTCACACAACTAAGGGAACTTGGTTTCGTGAAGGGCCTATTTACGGAAATATTATGGTCGGTGATAAGGCCTTCGAATTTTACAACGATACGAAGTTACAAGATTACGTTCAAATTCCTTGGGATGAAGTCACTTATGTGATTGCCGATGTCTACTTCGGTGGTAAGTTCATCCCACGTTTTGAAATCCGTACTAAGCAAAATGGACGTTTCCGTTTTGCCAGTCGAAAAAGCCGAATAACTTTGAAAGAAATTCAAAAAAGAATTCCTCGAGAAAGTTTAAGAAAAGCACCTAGCTTTATCTCTGTCCTCAAACAAGGATTTAAAAATCTTTTCCGACTCATTGTCAAGAAGAAATAATCTCCGAATATTATAAAAAGATTGTTCGATCTAATGGTTGGGCAATCTTTTTATAATATTTTGCTCATTTTTGAAAGAAATTGACTTCTTTTGAAATTTTATCTCACTAGCTATTGACATTTACTTGAAAGCGTTTTACAATATAATTGTTCTTGATTTCTTATGTTTAAAAAGATTGAGAGACGCTTTTTTTTAGCGTCTTGATAAAAATCGGAGATAGTCTTTTTAAGCCTAGGAAAAAATAATTTATAAGGAGGAGAACACGAATGGGTATCGGTATTATTATTGCCAGCCATGGTAAGTTCGCTGAAGGAATCCACCAATCAGGCTCTATGATTTTTGGAGACCAAGAGAAAGTTCAAGTCGTAACTTTCATGCCAAGTGAAGGTCCTGATGACTTGTACGCTCACTTCAACGACGCCATTGCACAATTCGATGCTGATGATGAAATTCTTGTTTTGGCTGACCTTTGGTCTGGTTCACCATTTAACCAAGCTAGCCGAATTGCTGGAGAAAATCCAGGTCGCAAGATTGCTATCATCACAGGACTTAACTTGCCAATGCTAATCCAAGCATACACTGAACGTATGATGGATGCTAACGCTACTGCAGAGCAAGTTGCTGCTAATATCATCAAGGAAGCTAAGGGTGGTATCAAGGCGCTTCCAGAGGAGCTCAATCCAGCTGAGGAAACAACAGCAGCTCCTGTAGAAGCCGCTGCACCTCAAGGAGCTATCCCAGAAGGGACAGTTATCGGAGATGGTAAACTCAAGATTAACTTGGCACGTTTGGACACACGTCTCTTGCATGGTCAGGTAGCAACTAACTGGACACCTGCTTCTAAAGCAGATCGTATCATTGTTGCTTCAGACGATGTTGCTAAAGATGAGCTTCGTAAAGAATTGATCAAACAAGCAGCACCAAATGGGGTTAAAGCAAACGTTGTTCCAATTCAAAAATTGATTGATGCTTCTAAGGACCCTCGCTTTGGTAACACACACGCGCTTATCTTGTTCGAAACTGTTCAAGACGCACTTCGTGCTATCGAAGGTGGCGTGCCAATCAAAGAACTTAACGTTGGTTCTATGGCTCACTCAACTGGTAAAACAATGGTTAACAACGTTTTGTCTATGGACAAAGACGATGTTGCTTGCTTCGAAAAATTGCGTGACCTTGGCGTTGAATTCGACGTCCGTAAGGTACCAAATGATTCTAAGAAAGATTTGTTCGACCTTATCAAAAAAGCTAACGTTCAATAACCTTCATTCGGATAAATTAGTTGATAATCTCAGCTAATCACAACTCAATAGAAAAGGAATTATTACCATGTCAGATATGTCAATTATTTCTGCAATTTTGGTCGTAGTTGTTGCCTTCCTTGCTGGTCTTGAAGGTATCCTTGACCAATTCCAATTCCACCAACCACTTGTTGCATGTACCCTCATCGGTGCTGCTACAGGTAACCTCACTGCAGGTATCATGCTTGGTGGTTCTCTTCAAATGATTGCCCTTGCTTGGGCTAATATCGGTGCCGCTGTCGCTCCTGACGCTGCCCTTGCCTCTGTTGCTGCTGCCATTATTTTGGTTAAAGGTGGTAACTTCACAACTGAAGGTATCGGTGTTGCGACTGCAACAGCTATCCCACTTGCGGTTGCCGGTCTCTTCCTAACTATGCTTGTTCGTACAGCCTCTGTTGCCCTTGTTCATGCCGCAGATAAAGCTGCAGAAAACGGAAACATCGCTGGTGTTGAACGTGCACACTACCTCGCCCTCCTTCTTCAAGGTTTGCGTATCGCTGTGCCAGCTGCCCTTCTTCTTGCTATCCCAGCACAATCTGTTCAACATGCCCTTGGATTGATGCCTGACTGGCTCAACCACGGTATGGTTGTCGGTGGTGGTATGGTCGTAGCCGTTGGTTACGCCATGGTTATCAACATGATGGCAACTCGTGAAGTTTGGCCATTCTTCGCCATCGGTTTTGCTTTTGCTGCTATTAGCCAATTGACACTTATCGCTCTTGGTGCTATCGGTGTCGCTATTGCCTTCATCTACCTCAACCTTTCTAAACAAGGTGGCGGAAATGGTGGCGGAACTTCAACTGGTTCAGGCGACCCAATCGGCGATATCTTGGAAGACTACTAGGAAGGGGTGCTCTCATGGCTGAAAAAATTCAATTATCTCAAGCGGATCGTAAAAAGGTTTGGTGGCGCTCACAATTCTTGCAAGGTTCATGGAACTATGAACGTATGCAAAACTTGGGTTGGGCTTACTCACTCATTCCTGCTATCAAAAAACTCTACACTAACAAAGAAGACCAAGCCGCAGCTCTTAAACGTCACTTGGAATTCTTCAATACCCACCCTTACGTAGCTGCTCCTATCATGGGTGTTACCTTGGCTCTTGAAGAAGAAAAAGCTAACGGTACTGACATCGAAGATGCTGCTATCCAAGGGGTTAAAATCGGTATGATGGGACCTCTTGCCGGTATCGGTGACCCTGTTTTCTGGTTCACAGTTCGTCCTATCCTTGGTGCCCTTGGTGCATCATTGGCACAAGCTGGTAACATCGCTGGTCCACTTATCTTCTTCATCGGTTGGAACC
The DNA here is from genome assembly GCF_016648645.1 of Streptococcus sp. 22.1. Taxonomy (NCBI): domain Bacteria; kingdom Bacillati; phylum Bacillota; class Bacilli; order Lactobacillales; family Streptococcaceae; genus Streptococcus; species Streptococcus sp. 22.1. Next base: position 45,925 of record NZ_JACLQK010000005.1, read on the forward strand.
TTATCCGTATGGCCTTCTTGTGGTATACTCAAGAACTTGGTTACAAAGCAGGTTCAGAAATCACTAAAGACATGTCTGGTGGTATCTTGAAAGATATTACTAAAGGGGCATCAATCCTTGGTATGTTCATCTTGGCTGTCCTTGTTGAACGTTGGGTATCTATCGTCTTCACTGTAAACCTTCCAGGTAAAGTTTTGTCTAAAGGTGCCTATATCGAATGGCCTAAAGGCAATGTTAGCGGTGACCAACTTAAGACTATCCTCGGCCAAGTTAATGACAAACTTAGCTTCGATAAGATTCAAGTTGATACCCTCCAAAAACAATTGGATTCATTGATTCCAGGTTTGATGGGACTTCTCCTTACTTTTGCATGTATGTGGTTGCTTAAGAAGAAAGTTTCACCAATCACAATCATCATCGGACTCTTTGTAGTTGGTATTGTTGCAAGCTTCTTCGGAATCATGTAAAAAGAGTAAGAGTTTAGCAAAGCTGAACTCTTTTCTTATGCTATAATAAAGGTACTACAATCAAAAAGCGAGATAGATATGGCACAATCACTAAACAAAACAGTTGAATTGCATACAACAGGCGTTTCCTACATGGCTATCGGAGGGAAAGTCGGTAAATTTCTAATCGGAGATGTGGCTCTTGAATTCTACCCAGATGTCAATGTCGAGCAATACATTCAAATTCCATGGACTAGCATCACACAAATCGGTGCAAATGTCTCAGGAAAGAGAATTAGCCGCCACTTTGAAGTGTTAACAGACAAGAGCAAATTCCTCTTTGCCTCTAAAGATTCAGGAAAGATTCTAAAGATTGCTAGGGAACACCTTGGCAATGAAAAAGTCGTCAAGCTACCAACTCTCATTCAAACTATTGGGGCTCGACTCAAAGGTTTATTTGCCAAAAAATCATAATTTTTGTATAATATAACAGACGGATAAGTACTAGCTAGACCCTTACAGAAAGCCTGCGGTTGCTGCGAGCAGGTAGGGTTGACCTACGAAATTCTACCGTTTCTAATAATTAAAAACATAAACAAGTGCACTCCTGTGAAGTTGGATGGAACCGTGGCCTATGTCACTCCAACACTTTCACTGGAGTGTTTTACTTTTTGGAGGAACTTATGTTAGATGTAAAACGTATTCGTAACGACTTCGATGCCCTTGCCGAAAAATTGGCTACACGTGGTGTCGCTGCTGAAACTTTAAATGAACTCAAAGAGCTTGATGTTAAACGTCGCGAACTTCTTATCAAATCTGAAGAACTCAAAGCTCAACGTAACATTGCTTCAGATGGTATCGCTCAAGCTAAGCGTAACAAAGAAGATGCTTCCGAACAAATCGCAGCAATGCAAAAAGTCTCTGCAGAAATTAAGGAGATTGATGCCGAACTTGCTGCTATCGATGAAAAGCTTAATGCCATCGTTGTGACACTTCCAAACACACCAAATGACTCTGTTCCTGTAGGCGCTGACGAAGATGAAAACGTAGAAGTTCGTCGTTGGGGAACACCTCGTGACTTTGATTTTGAAGTTAAAGCACACTGGGATCTTGGGGAAGACCTTGGTATCCTAGATTGGGAACGTGGTGCTAAAGTCACTGGTTCTCGTTTCCTTTTCTACAAAGGCCTTGGAGCAAAATTGGAACGTGCAATCTACAACTTCATGTTGGATGAGCACGCTAAAGAAGGTTACACTGAGATGATCACACCTTACATGGTTAACCACGACTCAATGTTCGGTACTGGTCAATATCCAAAATTCAAGGAAGATACTTTCGAGCTTGACGGTACTGACTACGTCCTTATCCCAACAGCTGAAGTTCCTTTGACAAACTACTACCGCGGTGAAATCCTTGACGGTAAAGAATTGCCAATCTACTTCACAGCTATGAGCCCTTCATTCCGTTCAGAAGCTGGTTCAGCTGGTCGTGATACACGTGGTTTGATTCGTCTTCACCAATTCCACAAGGTTGAAATGGTCAAATTCTCAAAACCTGAGGACTCATATGATGAGTTGGAAAAAATGGTAGTTAACGCTGAAAACATCCTTCAAAAACTTAACTTGCCATACCGTGTCATCACTTTGTGTACTGGCGATATGGGATTCTCAGCTGCGAAAACTTACGACTTGGAAGTTTGGATTCCAGCACAAAACACTTACCGCGAAATTTCTTCATGTTCAAACACAGAAGATTTCCAAGCCCGTCGTGCACAAATCCGTTACCGTGACGAAGCTGATGGTAAGGTAAAACTTCTTCACACTCTTAACGGTTCAGGACTTGCTGTTGGACGTACAGTAGCCGCTATCCTTGAAAACTACCAAAACGAAGATGGTTCAGTAACTATCCCTGAAGTTCTTCGTCCTTACATGGGTGGTGCTGAAGTGATTGCACCAAAATAACAAGGAAAATCTCCAGAAAGAACCTGGAGATTTTTTAGTTTTTATTAGCTTTCTCGTAATAGGCTTTCAACTTATCAAATCCATTAGCAAGCTCTTCTACTAACTCTTCCATAGTTTTACTAGTAGTCACTACCACATCATACTTAACCAATACCTTGCGGATACGACCATCTCTAACTGCTGCTTTAAGCATCTGACGATTCTCTTCAGTTCCTTCTACACGATGACTGACACCATCTTCCTGGGCAAAATAGTATAGAGAGGGGGCAATCGGTAAGTCTAGGACCTTATGTTGCTTAGCTAGAGTGGTGTCTGATTTTTTCCGTTCGACAAAGCTAACCTCAACTGAAATCCCCCATTTTTCAGGCTGACCATAAAGGCGAATCGCCATGGCAACATCGTCTAAACTGTCCTCAGGGGCCCTATAATAGCACCAAAAGTGTGGGCGACATATTTGTGCCTGATTGGCCCAATTACTGACACGATCCACCTTAAAGGGTGCCAAACGCTCCTCTAAAACTTTTGACAAAGTCTGCATTTCCTTACGAGCTGCTTGACCAAGTGCCTTGAGCATTTCCATCTCTTCTTGATGCGGACCCGCTTTTTCAGGTTTGATATACTTAACCCCTTGTTTAGATAAATAAGCTTTAATATTTTCTAACATCATTTCTCCTTACAATGACAAAAGACCAACCCTTAAAGATTCTATTCTGGTTGGTCTCTTTTTTTATTTACGTTTACGAGCAATCAAGTGGATTGGTGTTCCTTCAAAACCGAAAGCCTGACGAATTTGATTTTCCAAGAAACGCATGTATGAGAAGTGCATAAGCTCTTCTTCATTGACAAAGATAACAAATGTTGGTGGTTTAACCGAAACTTGTGTGCCGTAGAAAATCTTAAGACGTTTTCCTTTATCTGTTGGTGTTGGGTTGATGGCAATGGCATCCATAATAACATCATTCAAGACAGCCGATGAAATACGACGGTTTTGACTCTCACTGATGCGTTTAATCATCTCTGGCAACTTGTTAAGACGTTGTTTAGTTTCAGCCGATACAAAGATAATTGGTGCATAGCTCAAAAATTGGAACTGCTCACGGATATCCGCTTCCCAATTGGCAACAGTATGGTTGTCCTTCTTAATCGTATCCCATTTGTTAACTACGATGATAATCCCTTTACCAGCTTCATGGGCAAAACCAGCAATACGCTTGTCATACTCACGGATACCTTCTTCGGCATTGATAACCATAAGGACAACATCAGAACGGTCAATAGCACGCATAGAACGCATGACAGAGTATTTCTCTGTATTTTCATAAACCTTACCAGATTTACGCATACCAGCGGTGTCAATCATGGTATACTCTTGACCTTCACTGTCCACAAAGTTTGTATCAATGGCATCGCGAGTCGTACCAGCAATTGGGCTAGCAATTACACGGTCCTCCCCCAAAATGGCGTTAATCAAACTTGATTTTCCGACGTTTGGACGTCCAATCAAACTGAAACGGATGATATCTGGATTTTCTTCTTCAACTTCTGTTGGGAGATTTTCAACGATAGCGTCGAGAACATCCCCTGTACCGATACCGTGAACAGATGAAACTGGATAGGGATCACCAAGACCAAGAGAATAGAAATCATAGATATCTGCACGCATCTCAGGGTTATCCACTTTATTTACCGCCAAGATAACTGGCTTGTTGGTCTTATAAAGAATACGGGCAACGTACTCGTCCGCATCTGTCACGCCTTCCTTACCTGAAACGACAAAGACAATAACATCAGCTTCAGTCATGGCGATGTCGGCTTGGTGCTTAATTTGTTCCATAAATGGTGCATCAACATCATCGATACCACCAGTATCAATCAAGCTAAACTGGCGATTAAGCCATTCAGCAGAGGTATAAATACGGTCACGTGTTACCCCTTCAACGTCTTCGACGATAGAGATACGTTCACCCGCAATTCGATTAAATAGGGTTGATTTCCCAACATTTGGGCGACCCACGATAGCAACTGTAGGTAATGTCATATGTTTAAGTCCCTGATTAAAATAGGGATTCCTTTCTTCATTTAGCAGTCTCACTTCCACCAAAGGAAGCAAACTCTCTTATTCTTTATCATTATTAGATTCAACTTAGCGGCGATTAACACCCTTCAAGTGAATCTCTTTGGCAAGAAAACGAATACGCTCCATCACACGTTTGGCCTGCCAAGTCTCGTCTCCTTGACGTCCATTGGATAGCTTAGCTTCTAAATCCGCAAAACTATAGTTAGACGTAAAGAAAGTAGGCAGCTCTTCAATCATACGATGCTGGAGGATGACTTGCAAAACATCATCCCTAATCCAAGAAGAGAATTGCTCTGCACCAATATCATCTAGAACCAAAACTTCTGCTTGTTTGACAGCGTCTATTTGTTCCTTAACAGAACCATCCTTAATTCCATTTTTAACATCAATGGTAAAAGATGGGTAATGAATAATGGTCGTCGTAACCTTCTTGGTTTCGGAAAGTTCATGAGCCATAGCAGCCAACATGAAGGATTTTCCAACCCCCATGTCCCCGTAGATGTAGAGGCCTTTCTGGTCTGGACTAGGGTAATTCGCCACAAAATCCACGAGACTCTCAAAGGTATCCACACGCGCCACATCATCTAGAGCAATATCCGCAAAGGTAATCTTACGATAAGACTGAGGCAGACTCACCAAATTAATCCGTTTAGCGATAGCCTGTTGTTCCTGTTGCTCTTTGAGCTGACGCGTCTCCTTATAGGTCACATCAGCGTAGCCTTCATTCATGGTCAGAATCGGCTCATACCCTTTAGCAATATAGGAGGCATCACCTTCTTTGACCTTACGGCATTCCACCAGGAATTGATTAAACTTAGGAAGACTACGTTTGATTTCATCCTGGCTTAGGCTATGCTCTTGAATAAAGCTAGCCACTCTTGTATCTGCCAAAATTTGCTTCGTTAAATCTGTTGCATTGCCAGACCCATGATGCCCTGTTCGGTTTAGGGTTTGTCCAACTCTTTCCATAGGCTACTCCTTTCCTTTTTCTAGTTTTGCCAAAGCCCGACGTCTAATTTCATCCAATTTAGCCTGATCAGCCTGACTGGTTTGATTATCATAATCTGGATTACTCCAGCTCGGCACATTTGTTTTCTTCTTAGAATCAGCTTTTGCTTGTTGTGATTTCTTGTTGTAACCACTACGCAAAGCTAAAAGCCCTTGTTCGGCAGTGAGGATATTCTTAAAGTCAAAGTCGTTAGCAAGTTTAGAGATATACTCTCGATTCACATTCGTTGAACGTGTCCGTCCCAAACTGTAGGCAACCATGAGGTTAATGACCTCATCCATAAAGCCTCTTTGTGCCAAATCTGTGAGAATCTTCTTCTCAGAATTAGTCACAGCACCACCAGGACCCTTGGCACTTTGTAGATAATCTATAGGTTTTTCAGACCTAACCGCTTTAAGAATTTTTTTCTCCGTCTCCGTCAAAGCAGAGTCACCACCCAATTTTTGAGCTTGTGCCTGCTCTAATTGCACCTGCATACGCTTGACAATAATCTGGTAGTTGACGGCTGTCTTTTTAGCTAAGAGATAGGTATCATACCAATTCATGCCATGAGTCTCAGACAATTTATATATTTCTGGCACATCTGTCTTTTCATCTGTAAATACAAGCCCATCAGCCTGCATACGATTCCTAAAACCAGTTAAATCAAATGAATTTTTAGGCTTGATTTCAGACACAGACTTTTGAGCCAAACGCTCATCGGTAAAGACATCCGAAAAACGTTTAGATAAATCTTGCAATCCTTGGAGACCTGCCGGTTTCAAAGCGTCTACTGCTGGTTCACTAATCTTTTGCTCGAGAAGTGAACTATAAACGGCATGTTTTAGAAACTGCTCAATTGTTAAGGGAGACTTAAGCTCTATCACATAAAACCCTTGAGGTGACTGGTAAAAGGCCAAGAGATCTACTGCTGTCAGAACCGCCAGTGCTTCTTGAAGGGGCTGCATTCCAAAGTTAAGGTGATTCAGAATAGCCGCAAACTTATGGCGGCGATTACCATTGTCATAAAAAGCCACGAAATACTGGTAGAGAGCGTATCCCTCACTCCCAATAATGGGATAATAGCAACGCATTAAACTTGCCTGATCGGGAACGATAACCTGATTACCAACATAGACAAATTCTTCAATAGGTCTCATTTTTTAGACTCTTTTTTCGCACGTACAGTCTTGGTGATTTCTTGAAGCAACTCTTCAATCTCATCAACATCTTTGAAAGAACGGTAGACACTGGCAAAACGCACATAAGTAATTTCATCAAGGTCAGCGAGTTCTTTCATCACTAAATTCCCAATGACATCACTATCAACCTCCCCATCATGATTACGGCGAATGTTTTGCTCAATACGGGTGATGGCATTTTCGATATCCTCACTAGAAACCGGACGCTTCTGAGCACTCATCAAGATACCATTGAAAATCTTATCGCGAGAGAATTGTTCACGAGTACCGTCTTTTTTGACAACCAAAAGTGGAACTTCTTCCACACGCTCAAAAGTTGTAAAACGAGCATGACAAGAATCACACTCACGACGACGACGAATGGTATTCCCATCCTCTGCCTGACGGCTATCGATAACACTAGATTTATTATGTTGACATTTTGGACAACGCATGCACTTCACCACCAATCTCTGAAATTCGGTACTCTATTTTACCATAAAAACACAAAAAAAGCACGCTCTAAACGAGGCGTGCTCACGACCAAGAATCACTCTAAGACTCTTATAAATTGATTTAAAGCTCAAGTTGAGGTGTCGTCGTTTCTCCATCCGCAAACGGAATGTAAAGGTCGAAACGTGTTCCAACACCAAGTTCAGAACTAACATCGATACGGCAGCGATAAGCTTCCACAATTTGGTAAAGGATTGACAAACCAATACCAACACCAGATTGTGTTGTCGTACGATTACGTGCCTTGTCTGAACGATAGAAGCGTTCAAAGATATGCTCAATATCTTCTTTAGAAATCCCTTCACCATTATCTTGTACTTGTACCAACATTTCATCTTCCAGAGCCTTAATTGTAACCTGGATTTCCTTGTTAACAGGAGAATACTTGACCGCATTATCAATCAAAATAGTAATCGCCTGTTCAAAGTGTTGGCTGTAAATCTGTGCTGGACGCTCTGAGCTCTCAAAATCATTGAGATAGAATTGGTAATCTTCATGCAAGACACGGAAGTTACCAATAACCGTACGGATTGAAGAATTCAAATCACACGTATCATTTCTATGATTTTCAAATGATCCTTTGACACGGATAGAATCCAACATATCATTAATCATAATCGTCATACGGTTGGCCTCATGACTTGCAGCCTCAAGACTCTCCTCAAGAATCTCAGGGTCATTTTTACCCCAACGTTGCAAGAGGTCCATATGGCCCTTGATAACCGCAATCGGCGTACGTAATTCATGACTGACGTCACTCAAGAAACGCATCTGCATCTGATTATTTTCTTGGATTTTATCCATCATACGGTTAAAGTTAACCGCCAAATCACCAATTTCATCGTGACTTTCAATCTTAGAACGAAGTTCCAAATCACTTGGCGAATCGGTGATAACTCCCATCGTTTCGTGCAACTGTCTCATCGGACGAAGAATAGATGTCAAGACAACCACAGTTGCTGCGATAACTAGGACCGTCATCCCCACTTCTAGGAAAATCAATAAGAAAATCAAACGCTCTTTCAGAGCATAGTAGAATTCCAAATCATGGAAAATCTGGGCATAACCAACGATGGTCTTTTTATCCTTACCGTAAATTGGAACTTGCAGTAAGAAACCACGCTTTCCTTTATAGGACACTGACTTCAGTTTGTTTACTTCAGACATGCCTGGAGGAGAGTCTGTGTTTTCCTCAGAAGTAAAGATAAACGTTCCCTTTTTGTCATAAACAAAAACAGATTGGTTAGAAAATAATTTATTAGAAATTGCAACTTGACCATCCAAAGAGTGCTTTTCAGAAAGCACACCATTAATGATTGATGCATAGATATTTTTAGGCGAATAAAGGGCCGCTAAAAGCGGTTCTGGACTCAACTCTTCATCAGAATCCCAGTCCTTTTCGATATAAGTAACAACTTTCGAAATTGTATTATTTACATTTTGACGTTCACGTTGCAAAAGAAGCGTATTGGCCGAGAAAACAACAACTAGAGTGAACATCGACAATACAAGAAAGAAGACCACAGCAGTTGTCATGGTCAACTTTTTTCTAATGGTTACTTTACCAAATAATTTATCTTGTAATTTACTCATTTTTCACGGATAACGTAACCCATTCCTCGCACTGTTTGAATGTATGATTCCTTACCTGGAACATCGATTTTTCCACGCAAGTAACGAATATAAACATCTACAACGTTTGTTTCGATTGCATCATCATATTTCCAAACTTGAAGCAAGAGTTCCTCACGGGTCATCACTTGGTTCATATTGCTCAAAAGTGTGTTCAACAAATCAAACTCACGTTTTGTCAATGGAATTGCTTCATCACCACGAACAACTGTACGGTTTTGAACATCCAATTTCAAATCACGATAAGTTGACGCTTTAGCTGGTGCATTCTTAGCAGCTTCGATATCTTGGCGACGGAAGGTTGCACGAATACGTGCCAATAGTTCTTCAATCGCAAAAGGTTTTACAATATAGTCATCAGCACCACGGTCCAAACCAGCAACAATGTCCATGATTGAATCGCGGGCTGTCATCATCATAATATAAGTATCTTTTTCTTGTTGGAGACGACGTGTTACTTCAAAACCGTCCATCTCAGGCAACATAAGGTCCAAGAGAATAAGATCGAAATCTTTCTCGAGTGCCATTTCAAGTCCTTCACGTCCGTTGTCTGCTGTCACAACGTCGTATCCTTCGTGTTGAAGTTCAAGAGAGACAAAACGAGCAAGGTTTTTCTCATCTTCAACAATCAAAATGCGTTTGCTCATAATAAGTATTTACCACTTTCTTAAAATTTTTTGACTTCTATTTCCCTTAAAAAGTCTGTAGATTTACCCTATAAATAAATCCGAAAATTAACTTCTAATGATATAATAATACAGATTTTTAAAATTGTCAAACATTTTTAGTTTATTTTTTTGAATTAATTTTCGTCAAATAGACCGTTCAATTGGGCAAAGGGATTACTTGCCTCTTTTTTCTCCTGTTGAAGTGCGGCAAAATCCTCTTCTGACAAGACATCCCAGTCATTACCTGAGAGCGAAATTTGTCCTGATTCTTCCTCAGGTGTTAATACTCTCAAAGGAATATTAAGAAGAATATTATCTAGAATACTCTCATCAAGATTAATGGTATCCCCATCCAAGATAAGAACTAGATTTTCTTCGACTAATTCCTTTTGAAGAGCTGCATCTGCCTCTTGTATAAAGGTTTCTGAAACTGGATAGTTAAAGCTAAGTGTCACAGGTTCAAGTGAACGGCTAGATGGCAAGGTAATATCATAGCTAAGTTGATAGTCCAAAAGGTACAAGCCATTATCATAGGCTACCTGACCACTTGCTTGAATCTGTTCAAGATTTAAAACTTGATCATAGCGTTCTTTAATAGACTCCAACAAAGAAGGTGCTTCGGTAAAGGCGAGCCCCTCTGGAGACTTTCTAACTTCTGAAAGATAAATCATTCTTAATCCTCAAATTAAATTTCCCCATAGGGATCTATTTTCAATCCACAAGACCATAATCCCCTACATTCACTTTTCATTAGAGAGCATGATTATGATTTTAGACTTAATTAGTATTATATCAAATTTTTAAGAAAAAATAACACCTTTAATATTACATATTTCTTAAACTTAGAACTTTTTTCACAGCTAATGAGAAACTTACTCGGACCCAGTTTTCATCTGTCCTATAGAGTTAGATGAAAGCTCTTAATTATGGTAAAATAAGAGCATTGAAACTAGATAAAAGGAATATATAATGACACCTGAAGATTTTTACAAGGCTTTGAAAGAACTGGGGTTCAATCTCAGCCAAAAACAAAAAGACCAATTCCAACGCTACTTTGAGCTTTTGGTAGAATGGAACGAAAAGATCAACCTTACTGCAATCACAGAAAGAGACGAGGTCTACCTCAAACATTTCTACGATTCCCTAGCTCCTGTGCTTCAAGGGCATATTAAAAATCAAAGTATTCGACTTCTGGATATCGGAGCTGGAGCTGGATTTCCAAGTCTCCCTATGAAAATCCTTTGCCCTGAGCTTGATGTGACTATCATCGACTCTCTTAATAAACGCATCAATTTCCTCAATTTCTTGGCTGATGAACTTGAGCTCAGCGGTGTTCACTTCTATCATGGACGTGCAGAGGATTTTGGACAAGACAAGGCCTTCCGTGCTCAGTTTGATATTGTTACTGCCCGTGCCGTCGCACGCATGCAGGTTCTCTCAGAATTGACCATTCCTTTCTTGAAGGTTGGTGGACAACTTATTGCACTTAAAGCTGCAGCAGCTGATGAAGAGTTAGCCGATGCTAAAAATGCCTTGAACTTGCTTTTTGCCAAGCCTATTCTCAACGAGAACTACAGACTGCCAAATGGGGATGGACGTAATGTCACTATTGTCGATAAGAAAAAAGAAACCCCAAATAAGTACCCCCGTCGTGCTGGAATTCCTAACAAGAAGCCACTATAACGTTTATCCAAGGAGGTGTCTTACTCCTTGGATTATTATTTACTCTTATGATAACTCGGAGGTTTTCATTGATTAATCGTCTTTCTGTTACGCAAAAGCTTGTGCTCAGCTTTGTCTTTGTCATTATAGTGGGGAGTATTTTACTTAGCCTTCCCATAAGCCACTATGCTAATAGTCCAGAAACAAGCTACCTGGATCATCTCTTCAATACTGTGTCAATGGTCTGTGTAACTGGACTTTCTGTTGTCCCGGTCAGTAAGGCTTACAATGGTCTCGGTCAAATTTTCTCTATGCTTCTCATGCAGACGGGAGGACTTGGGCTCGTCTCTCTTATAGCCTTTAGCACCTATACCCTGAAAAATAAATTAGGACTGAGTGATCAAGATCTCCTTCAATCCGCACTTAGCAGGGATAACCAAAAAGATTTGAAAGCTTATCTTTTTAAGGTCTATAAAATTACTTTTTCTATTGAAGCTTTGGCAGCACTTGTGATTATGACTGATTTCGTTCCTCGTTTTGGACTTGGTCACGGCATTTTTAATAGTCTCTTTCTAGCTGTCTCTGCCTTTTGTAATGCTGGATTTGACAACTTAGGTTCTAACAGTTTACAGGATTATGCAACCAATCCAACCATTAACCTTGCTGTAGCTTTTCTCATTATGTCTGGAAGTTTGGGATTTGCAGTTTGGATTGATTTGATTCAACTATTGCGACGTTATATTAAAGATCGTCCAAGGAATTGGAAATTAGCTTGTAGACCTTTCAGCAATCAAAGCCGTCTTGTTCTTATAAGTACAGGCTGTCTCCTCTTAGGAGGAACACTACTTGCTTGGTTACTGGAAATGGATAACTCTAAGACAATCGGTACTCTCAATGTCTGGCAACAACTTCTGGTAAGTTTCTTTCAGACTGTAACCATGCGTACCGCTGGCTTTGCAACTATTTCCTATACCAATGTCGATTTCTCCACAAATCTTCTTTTTATGATTCAAATGATTATTGGGGGTGGTCCTGGAGGAACTGCGGGTGGTATCAAGGTGACAACTGCCACTATCATGTTCCTGCTTTTTAAGTCAGAGCTATCTGGTAACTCGAGCGTTGTTTTTCGAAATCGTATTATATCTAATAAGACTGTTTTGCAAGCATTCACAGTTATCCTCTTTTTCCTAACAATGCTCTTTGTCGGCTATGTTATTTTGCTGGAGACTAATCCCACACTATCGCCCCTAGGCCTACTTTTTGAGAGTGTGTCAGCCATTGCTACCGTTGGTGTTTCAATGGATTTGACCCCTAATCTAAATACTCTAGGACGACTCGTTATCATGTCTCTGATGTTCATTGGCCGTGTTGGACCTATCACTGTTCTCTTGAGCTTGATGACCAAAAAAGAAAAGCATGTCTCTTATGCCCCAACTGATATTTCAGTTGGCTAAACAATTTTATTCATTGACAACATTCTGAAAGGATTTTATATGAAAACACAAATTATTGGGGTCCTCGGTTTGGGAATCTTTGGACAAACCATTGCAACCGAACTCTCCTCTTTTGGACAAGACGTTATTGCCTTAGATAATAACTCTACAACAATTGATTCCCTTGCTGATCAGGTGACTAAGGCCGCTGTTGGTGACATTACTGACATTGACTTTCTACGTTCTGCTGGTATTGATACTTGCGATACGGTCATTATTGCAACTGGAGAACACTTAGAATCTTCTGCACTGGCGCTCCTGCAATGTAAAAAGCTTGGCATTACAAATATTATCGCCAAAGCTATGAATAACAATTATGAGGAAGTCCTTTACGGAATGGGGGCCAACTGGGTCATCACTCCTGAGCGTAGCACAGCAAAAGAATTGGCTTCAAATATCCTCCGTTATAACATTTCAAATGTTTTTCATTTAGAGGACGACGTGGCTTTAATTGAACTTAAAATTCCAAAGGAATGGGCTGGAAAGTCTTTGCATACATTAAATCTAAGACAAAATTATAACGTCAACGTTATTGGTTTTAGAGATGAGCAAAATGGCAAGTTAAACACTCACTTTGACCCAAGTAAGAAACTACCTGACGAAGGAATCATCCTAGTTGTCGCCGACAATCGGACACTAGAAAAATTTGATTATTTAGGCTATTTGAAATAACAAAAAACGTTCCAATCTCGTTCATCTGGACAAGACGGGAACATTTTTTATTATACTTAATGGCAGATTCTCTCTATGCTAAGAGCATTAGCCCCATGGATTATAAAAACGACTATGATTGAAGAAGATTAATCCAATACTAATCCCCAATATAAGGATAGCTGATAGGATGACAAGGTAATCTTGTTTCATCAAAGATTTATGCACATACCATGTACGTTTTTTGTAGCGACCAAATCGTCGTAACTCCATGGCTGTCGATATGGTATCAATTCGTTCTAGAGATGAAAAAATTAGTGGAAGAACAATTTGGAGATTCCCGCGAATGCGTTTGACCAATCCCGCCTTTTGCGACAAATCCAAACCACGAGCCTCCTGAGCCTTACGAATCGTAAAGAATTCTTCTTGAACATCTGGAATATAACGCAAGGTTAAACTCACGGAATAGGCAAATTTATAAGGAACCCCAATTTGATTTAGGCTAGCCGCAAACTGACTCGGATGAGTGGTCATAAGAAAAAGAATGGCAAGAGGGACCGTTGAAAAATACTTGAGCAATAGATTTGCAAGGTAAAAAAGCTCCTGACTGGTTAGATAGAAACGCCCCCAGCCTTCAATAATAACTGTCTTAGCCCCATAAATTTCTTCACCATAGCCAGGTGCGAAAAGGTAGACCATAAGTAAATTAAAGAGAGCAATCGATCCAATAATCTTAACAACGAAAGAAATATCTCGCCAACGAATCTTGGCCAAATAAAAGAGATAAATAGAAAGTAAGCCTACTGCTAGAATAAAACGTGGGTCATAGGTTGCCATACAAGCAACTGAAACCAAGATAAAGAAAAGCATCTTACTTGCCCCAGACAAATCATAGAGGAAACCTTGACCTGACTGATAACCAATTAAACGATTAGACATTAGGGCCTCCTTTTTCGATATAATACTGGGTTACTTCTACTGGATCACTTGACAATTTCTGACCCAATGTATAAAGAGATGTCTGCTTGAGATTGGCTGACTCAAGTAAATCCTTCTGATTAAGAATTGTAACAGGATTATCGTCTGCAATGATTTTCCCCTCAACCACAACGAGACAACGATCACTATATTCCAACATGAGCTGCATGTCATGGGTAATCATCACAATGGTATGGCCTTGCTTCTGAAGACTGTCCAAGAAATTCATGATATCCGTGTAAGTCTTGTAATCTTGACCAGCTGTTGGCTCATCCAAGATAATGATTTCAGGTTTCAAGACCAAGATCGACGCAATGGTCACACGCTTTTTCTGACCAAAGGAAAGCGCAGAAATAGGCCATTTACGAAAACTATAGAGGCCACAAGTCTTCAGGACCTCATGAACACGCTCTTCAACCTCAGTTTCTTCAATCCCTCGCAAGCGTAAACCTAGAGCCACTTCATCAAAAATCATAGTTTGGCTAATCATCTGATTAGGGTTTTGCAAAACAAAGCCTATACGCTCTGAACGCTCGGCGATGCTATCCTGACTGATATCCTGACCCTTGTAAGTTAATTTCCCTTGACTAGGAACAAAACCGCATAGAGCTTTGGCAAGCGTCGACTTTCCAGCTCCATTTTTACCGACAATCGCTAGTCGCTCACCTTTTTTCAAGCTAAAAGACATATCCTCTATAATCGCTGGATTATCCCCATAGGAAACGCTAAGCCCCTCAACCTTCAAAATAGAATCACTTGAACTGTCTCTTTTATCTTTCAAAACTCTATCTGGCAGAACAAGGTCAGATAAGTCTAAAGCATCCAATTGACTAAGATTTTGTGCATCTCTTGTGTCAAATCCCAACTGACGTAAAACCGTCACATATAGAGGTTCGCGAATCCCATTTTCCAGTAAGAGAGCACTTGATAAAAGCTCATCTGGGCTACCGTTAAAGAGGAGGGTGCCATCATTGACCAGTAAAATCCGGTCAACAGGACGATAAAGAACATCTTCTAGGCGATGCTCAATAATAATTGTTGTAGCTCCCTCCTCTTTGTGGATTTTATCAATGAGGTCAATGGTTTCCTGTCCTGATTTAGGATCTAAATTTGCTAGAGGCTCATCAAATAAAAGAATAGGACTCTCATCAATCAAGACTCCAGCCAAACTAACTCGTTGTTTTTGGCCACCTGATAAGTCTTGAGGGCGGTGATTCAAAAGAGAAGTCAAGTCTAGACGTTCAGCCCAGAGAGCTACCTTATCCTTCATCTCACTTTGATTAGCACAATCATTTTCCAAGGCAAAAGCCAAATCCTCGGCTACTGTTAAGCCAATAAACTGACCATCTGGATCTTGCAATACCGTAGATACTAACTGTGACTTATCATAGATAGATTGCTTGAAAATATTCTGTCCAGCTATCCTTACCTGGCCTTGTGCCTGGCCTTTATGGATATTAGGTATGATACCATTGAGACACTGAGCCAGGGTCGACTTTCCGCTACCAGAAGGGCCTAAAATGAGCACTTTCTCGCCTTTGACAATATCAAAGCTGATATCTTTAAGCGTCGCTTCTGCTTGCGCATCATATTGAAATGTAAACTGATTAAAACTAATGTATTTATCCATGTTTCTACTAAAAAAGAGAGGAGGTATCAAAGCAAACTGACAGTCCCACTCTCCTATGATTCATGCTAGTCTTTGGTAAGACTACCAGATTGTGTACGTGAGCCAGCATAGATTGCAAGAAGGAGGGTTCCTCCGATTGCAATTGTAATAAAGTTAGCTACGCCAGCTACAAAACTTTGTGCATAAAGATATGACCAGGCTTGTGCGAATTGGAGTCTATCACCAATAGGAGTAACGATACCATAGGCAATAAGGAGGGCCAATGCTTGTGCTAGGTTAAACCAAATCATACTCATCAAAGAAAACTTGCCAGTTGTCACATCATATTTTTTGTTGAATAGACCAATTACAAGACCTGTAATGGCACTTGCAAACACCCAAGCCCATGAGATATTTCCGTATTGAATACCATCTTTAAGCGCATGCCCAATAAAGCCCATAAAGAAACCTGTAATAGGCCCAAAAATCACTGAGAATAGGGCTTGAACAGCATACTGAAGTTGGATGCTGGTATTCCCAAAAATAGGAATATTAACAAACATACCAATGATAATAAAGAGTGCTGCACCAATACCTGTCGCAACTACTGTACGAATTGAATTATTTTTCATAATCTTACTTTAATCTCCTAAATGTTTGATTTCAATGTGCCAGTTAGACCCTACACCAACATTATAAGCCTTAGCAAAAGACCCTTGGTTAATGGCTAAGCCAACACGATAGAGGGAATTGATATAAATAATTGGCTGACCGATACGAACATCCGCAAAAGATTTCCCATAGGTAACTTGATTTTGGTAGACCAACATATCATTGTTAAAGATGGTCACCTCGAATCGATCACCAAAGTTTGGTTCCAAGGCATAAAAGTCATCACGTGTGATAGAGGTCCAAAGAGAGCCGAAACGGACGTCCAAAATATCAATTGCACCACGAACCAAATTATCCTCTATGATGGTTTCAACCACTGGAAGCTCTAGAATTTTGTCCACAGGTAACTCAGGACCTACTTCTTCAAAACTGATATGACCAGAAGCTAATTTGGCACCTGTATAGGCATAAACATCACGACCATGGAAGGTATAAGACAGCTCCGTATTACTACGACGATTCTCAACTTCTGAAATTTCACGGACAGCAACGATACCGACATCCTTCTTGATATAAGAAAGTGTTCCGTTATCTGGTGTGACGATATATTGCCCCGTCTTTGTTAAGGCAACCACACTTTTACGTGATGAGCCTACACCCGGATCAACTACCGAAACAAAGGTTGTTCCCTTTGGCCAGTACTCGACAGTCTGAAACAGACGATAGGAAGCTTCAAAAGTGTTGTAGGGTGTAATATCATGTGTAAGGTGATGAACTCCCAAACTTGGTTCTTCTTGAAGAGCCACACCAATCATGGCCGAAACAGCACCGTCAACCAAACCAAAGTCTGATTGAAGCACCAATAAATTATTAGTCATAAATGTTTCACCTTTTCTCTTTGAACGGTTTATTTTACCATATTTTATGGGCTTTTTAAAGATGATAGATTCTTGAGCTAGCTATAGTCTTTGACTATGTTTTCTCCAAAATCAAAAAGCCAGCCAAATAGGCCGACCTTATACAATTATCTATACTTTCTTCCAACGGCTCTTTTCTGCTACTGCTGTAAAAAGTACGTCTGTTGAAGAGTTAAGGGCTGTTTCACAAGAGTCTTGGATGACACCTACGATAAAGCCAACACCAACAACTTGCATGGCCAAATCATTTGAGATACCAAAGAGGCTACATGCTACTGGCACTAATAGAAGGGATCCTCCAGCAATACCTGAGGCACCACAGGCAGAAATAGCTGAAACCACACTAAGAATGAGTGCTGTCGCAAAATCAACCTGAATTCCCAAAGTCGTTACTGCAGCAAGAGTTAAGACATTGATTGTCACGGCTGCCCCAGCCATATTAATAGTTGACCCCAAAGGAATAGAAACTGAATAGGTATCAGGATTTAAACCAAGATCTTTACAAAGCTGAAGGTTAACAGGAATATTAGCTGCTGACGAGCGAGTAAAGAAGGCTGTAATCCCAGAGTCTTTCAAACAACGGAAAACCAGTGGGAAAGGATTTTTGCCCATCATCACAAAAGCAATGATAGGATTAACAACCAAGGCAACAAAGGCCATTGTTCCCACTAAAACAAGGATTAGGACACCATAATCCGCCAAAACACCAACACCATTCTCAGAAATAGTATTAAAGACAAGACCAAGGATACCAAATGGCGCCAAGTTAATAATCCAACGAACGATTTGTGAAGTCACTTCTGCCAAGGTATGTAGCAAATCTTTCGTGTGAGTGCTAGCTGTTCGCATGGCGAAACCAAAGACAACCGCCCATACTAAAACACCAATGTAGTTGGCTTGACCCAAGGCATTGACAGGGTTATCCACCATCTTAAGCAACAAATCTTTAAAGACTTCTCCCACACCTTGAGGTGCCGTCGCTTTAGTCGCTGCCGCTGCTCCCAACTTCAGAGAAATTGGAAAAATATAGTGAGAAATAACAGCCGTCAATGCTGCCGCAAAGGTCCCAAAGAGATAAAGAACAATAACTGTCTTCATGTTGCTTTGTTGCCCTTCTCGCGTTTGTGAAAGGGCATTGGCAACCAAGGCAAAGACCAAGAGTGGAGCAATTGCCTTCAAGCCACCAACAAACATATCCCCTAAGAGACCAATAACCGTAAACTTAGGAACAAGCAAACCAAGTACAGCACCAATTACCACACCAATGGCAATACGCTTGATTAGACTGGTCCTATTCCAAGTTGAAATAAATCGTTTCATAATTCATTAACTCCTTTTTATGGTTAGCTCAACCATAAAGTATTCGATAGCTTCCATACTATGATAAATATCTGAAACCGTCAAGACATGAGAAAAGCCTGTGGCAAACAGGCTCTCAAATCCTATTTATGACTCAATTTACGGGTCAAGAAATCACCCAAGAATTGGATAAGGAAAATCAAAATCAAAATCAAGAAAGTTGCCAAAATGGTAACTGATGTACTTGAACGGTTATATCCATAGTAGATGGCGATGTAACCAAGACCACCGGCACCGATAGCACCGGCCATTGCAGTTTCACCCACAAGGGAAATCAGAGTTACGGTTGATACACGAACCAATTCTGGGAGCCCTTCACCAAGGTAAACTTTAATCGTATCCCAAAGTGTTGCGCCACTAGCTTGTGCTGCTTCAATAACGCCACGGTCAAGATCTGCAAGTACCACCTGTACTTGACGTGCAAAGAATGGGAAAGTCGCAGCTGACAATGGAACCAAGGCCGCTGTCATACCAAGGTTAGTCCCCACGATAAAGTAAGTGAAGCCTTTCAAAATTGCCAAGAGGATGATGAAAGGAATGGCACGGAAGATTGAAGTGATTTTATCCAAGATTTGGAAAACAAATTTATTTTCAATGACTCCACGAGGACCTGTCAATACCAAGAAGAGCCCCATAACAAGACCAAGAAGCCCCCCAATGATGAAGGAAATAACCGTCATATAGAGAGTCGCATAGATGGCGTCTGGCCAAGAGTTAACCCCCTGCATACCAATACGATAAATATCTGGAAAGTTTTGTTGAATCCAATCTGCCATTATTGGGCTCCTTTCTTAAGTACTTGCAAGCTGACACCTGCATTTTCAATCGCTTTTTGGGCAGCAAGAACCTTATCTGCCTCACCATCCAATACAACGACCAATTCACCAACAGGTGTATCACCTAGAATCTCAAGGTTACCGTAAAGGATGTTACTTGAAACTCCGTAATCTTTGAAAATTTCAGTCAAGAGTGGCTCATCTGTTGAAGAACCAGCATATTTAAGTTGAACGAGAAGGGCTGAGTTTGGTAAGTTTTTCACTACGGGTTGTGCATTAATCTTAGCCAAGGCATCTTCAATCCCTGCAGCAGTTTCAATAAATTCTTGTGTCAAATCTTCTTGTGGATTTGAGAAGATATCAAGAACACTGCCCTCTTCCAAAAGTTGACCATTTTGCATAACAGCCACACGGTTACAAATGTCTTTAACAATTTGCATTTCGTGGGTGATCATAACCACTGTCAAACCAAGCTTTTTATTCAAATCCTGCAAAAGTGAAAGGATCTGCTTAGTTGTTTTTGGGTCAAGAGCTGAGGTAGACTCATCTGAAATCAAGATTTCAGGATCATTAGCCAAGGCACGGGCAATCGCTACACGTTGTTTTTGACCACCTGACAACTGTGCCGGATAGTTTTCGGCACGATCAGCCAAATCAACCAATTCCAAAAGACCACGAATTTTTTTGTCTTTCTCTTCATTGCTTAATTTAGAATGACGAAGAGCAAAAGCTACATTTTCATAAGCCGTCTTTTGAGCCATAAGGTTAAAGTGTTGGAAAATCATCCCAATCGTTTGACGTTTCTGGCGCAATTCTTTTGTCGACAATTGGACCTTACCATCTGCAAAAGTCACATCTTTACCGATAGTGATTTTACCAGCTGTAGGCACTTGTAAAAGATTGATCGCACGCACAAGGGTCGATTTACCAGCCCCTGAATAACCAACAATTCCGTAAATATCACCTTTCTCAATCTGGATAGACACATCCTTAACCGCTTGAATAGTGCGGCGTTTCTGCGTAAAGGTGATATCAATATTTTTCAAATCAATAATGACATTACTCATAACTTGCAATTAACTCCTTAATTAGTTCAATGTGGGTGTAGTAATCTGCTAGACTAACATTTTCATCCCCACCATGGTCACGACTGTTAGCATTCCCTATACCAAAGGCTGCCATAGGAACACCCAAAGCCTGATAAATCATATGCATAGGCCCCGTACCTGCTGCTGTTGGAAGGACAGCGACACCTTCTTCATAAAAGCCTTTTGCTAACTCAATAACATTGACAATAGCTGGATCAGACATATCACTTCGATAACTTTCTTCACCAAGAGTGAAGGTTACCTTGATACGGTCAAATCCTTCTTTTTTGAGGTGAGCCTTAATACACTCCAAAACGTACTCAGGTGTCAAGCCAGGGACCAAACGCATCTCCATCTTAGCTCTGGCTTGAGCTGGTAAGATGGTCTTAACCCCTTGCCCCTGATAACCTGTTGAAATTCCCTCAATAGAAAGAGCAGGCTCAAAATAGTAAGTTTTTAAGAACGCTCGGCGGTCACTTTCTAAAATGGGTAGTTTTAAGCCGTAAATCCTACGAAGACTGTCTGCATTTTCAATGGCATAAGTTTCGATAAGATTCATCTCTCGTTCATTTGGTTGGACAATCTTTTCATAGATGCCGTCGATAAGGATACGTCCCTGATCATCTCTCATGCTTGAGATAGCATTAAGCAAGTACCATGACGCCGATTCAATCACTGCACCAAATTTAGAGTGGATATCAACATCAGCACTCTCGACAGACAAGTCAAAGGTAATAATTCCCTTGTTGCCACCTGTGATTTCCAATTGACCTTTACTATTTCGGTTCCCTTGCTCCCAAACCAATAGGTCTGCTGGAAGAAGATCATCTCGGTATTTTTCTAAATATTTTTCAAGGTCTGTTGATGCTGATTCTTCAGCACCTTCCATCATAAACGTAATATTTACAGGAAGATCTCCGACCTCACGAATGTACTTACGAAGAGCTGTCAACCGAGCTGTGATATGGCCCTTATCATCGTCGACACCACGACCATACATATATCCCTTTCGAACAGTCAGACGGAAAGGTTCATCGGTCCATGGCTGATCATTGTCCGCAGGAACAGTGTCATAGTGTTGATAGAAAATAATTGTTTTCGCTTCTGGATTTGGACTCTTGAATTTCGCCAAGACAAAAGGTGCCGTATGGGTCTCGTCAATTGTCACCTCTGCGCCAACACCAGAGAAAATCTCACCAAGGTAAGCAGCTACATCATAGAGACCAATATTTTGAGCAAAAATAGATTTTTTAGAAATCAAAGTCCGCAAAACTTCAAAATAGTGCTGAGCAATTTCATCGTTACGAAATTTTCGTAACTGCTCTTCTTCACTTGAAAATGCCATCAAATCGTCTCCTTCATACACGACAAAACGGCGTGCTCTCACACGCCCTCTGTCCTTAGCTTATTTCTTTGAATTAGCTTTCAATTGATCTTGTGTTGGGGCACCTTTCCATGCTGGAAGGTCAACCTTGTTAGATGCATCATAGATGATTTGCGCTACTTCATCATTTTGGTAGGCTTTAATCAAAGTCTTGATAGCATCAGCTTTATTTGATTTTTCCCAATCTTTATTAGCTGCAATGATATTGACCCAATCTTTTAAATCTTGGCTTGGATCTTCTTGGAAGAGAGTTGTGTCATAGTCAACGTTTTGTTGTTGTGCGTATGAGTTGTTAACAACTGCTGCATCAACAGATGAAAGAGTTTGGGCAGCTTGTTCAGCTGCGATTTCTTTGATGTCCAATTTCTTTGGATTTTCAGAAATGTTCTTGATAGTTGCCAATTCACCATCTTTAACATCCAACTTAATCAAACCAGCTGTTTGAAGAAGTGTCAACGCACGGCTTTCGTTTGTACCATCATTAGGTACTGAGATAGTAGCTCCATCTGGAAGCTCTTTAACATCTTTATACTTAGCTTTTCCGTTTTCAGTACCTGAGAAAAGGTGGATTGGGCTAAGAAGTGTGTCAGCTGCCGCAACAACATCACCTTTATTTTCTTTGTTCCAGTTGTTTAAGAAATAAATGTGTTGGAAAGCATTAACATCGATTTCGCCGTTTTTAAGGGCTTCATTTGGTTGGTTGTAGTCTGTGAACTCTTTCAACTCGATAGTAACACC
The DNA here is from genome assembly GCF_016648645.1 of Streptococcus sp. 22.1. NCBI lineage: Bacteria > Bacillati > Bacillota > Bacilli > Lactobacillales > Streptococcaceae > Streptococcus > Streptococcus sp. 22.1. Next base: position 68,658 of record NZ_JACLQK010000005.1, read on the forward strand.
CTTGTCTTTAGCCAATTCTTTGACTTTATCCCACAATGGCTCAGTAGTGTCATCCAAAGTCATAACACCAACTGTTAATGTTTTATCATCTTTAGCTGATTTGTTACCGCCAGCACCACAAGCAGTCAAAGCTACTGTTGAAGCGACTGCCAATCCTGTAATTCCGAGAATTTTTTTAAGTTTCATAACGAACTCCCTTTAATTGTTTTAAGTGTAAAATTATTATCCCATAGGATAAGAATTGTAGCAAATTGTTTATAATTGTATATCTCTATAGTTTTTAACTATAACGTGTCCTAGATTTTAATTATATGAAAAAGCTGAGAATCATTCCCAGCTCCTTTCTTATTTTTTGCTTGGAACTTTCAAAGCGTCTTTAGTTGGAATATAATCTTTGTTTCCAAGGAATTTTTCAGCCAACTTAGCCAAAGTACCATCTTTTTGGAGTTCTTCCAAACGTTTGTTTACAAATTTTTGAAGATCTTTTTGGTTATCTGCGAACAAGAAGTAGATGTATGGTTGTTGATCAGATTTAAGTTCAATCGTCTTCAAGTTGCTCAACTTATTATTTTTGATAATTGAATTAACAGTTGGTGCATCAAAAATCTTGAAGTCGTACTTACCTTCATTCAAACTTGTCAACATTTGTGTAATATTTTCATTTGTGTAGTTAAGTTCAACTGGCTTGTCTGAATGTTTCTCATTAAACTCTGTCAATTGAGTAGCTGTCGATGTTCCTTGAACAACCTGCGTTGAGTGTCCAGCAATATCATCATATTTCTTAATATTACTATCTTTTGGAACAGTCAAAACAGCTGGTGTGGTACCAATTGGATATGAGAAGAGATATTTTTGGTCACGTTCTTCTGAATAAGAGATATTGTTCCCAGCCATTTGGTATTTAGCTGAGTCAAGACCTGTGAAGACTGAAGACCATTCTGTTTTTTGAAATTTCACTTCATATTTGTCAGAGTCTTTGAAGACTGCTTTGGCCACTTCCACATCGTAACCAGTCAATTCACCGTTTTCTTCATATGAGAACGGTGCTGTTGTCCCAACAGTGGCAAAGTTAATTGTTTCTTTAGCACCTGAAGATTTAGATGCTTCTTTTGATGATTTAGATGAACATGCAGCAAGCAAAGCTACTGAAGCAATGGCTACACCCGTAATTCCAAGAATTTTTTTAAGTTTCATAATACTCTCCTTTGAGATTGATTGTTTTTATTGTAACAGAATTCACTAAGCTTAACTAATACTTAAACATAATCAAGGTGATAAGAAAATACTATCACCTAAAAATATCAATTGTTTGACAAAGAAAAAAGTAGGAAACCTAGAACGATTTCCTACTTATCCTTACTAATAATGTGACAAACGCTCAACTACTTGCTGGTTACTGAGCACTTCCTGGGCAGGAAAGAAATCAGCTTTGCCATCTTCGAAAAGAAGAACATCAGCCTTTTCATGATGAAGGTGCTTGAAGTGGTGAGCAGACATGATAATAGTTTTTCCAGCTGAATGAAGGTCATGTAGAAGTTCCCTAAAAAATTCTTCATATTCTTTAGAAAGATTATTGAAGGGTTCATCAAGAATATACACATCTGGATTAGTTACCATGATACTGGCAAAAGCCACTTTCTTCTTTTCTCCACCAGACAGTTGATAGGGAACGCGATCTCTTAAATCGTCAATTTTAAGCAGGGATAGCGTGTCTTGAACGCGCTGTGAGACTTCTTCTTCGGTTAGACCTAGCTGGCGAGGACCAAAAGCAATCTCATCATAGACAGTACTATTAAATAACTGACTATCCACATCCTGAAAGAGGATTCCGAGGCGACTATAAAAATCTCGTTTTTGACGTTTGTCCTTCAGCCAATCTTTGAGGTCCTTCCCTAGGAAAAGAATGCGACCAGATTCTTCCTGCTTGAAGCCGGTTAATAAACTGATAAGACTTGATTTCCCAGTCCCATTTTCCCCCATCAACATCACATATTGTCCTTGTCTAATCTCCAAATCAAGACCAGTAAAGACCTTTTTTTGTTCATAGGCACAGGCCACTTGATTCAATTGAAACATCTCATCCTCCTAACAGAATCTGTCCTAAAATCACTGCTACTAGACCTATCAAGGCCAGCCAGTCCTTCCATGTGAATGACTGTGATGACTTGACATACTCACCAACAAAGCAACGTGCTTCCATGGCTTGAGTCAGTTCCTCACCATAGCGTATAGCTTTAAGGTATAAAATTCCCCAGATATTACTTCCAATTTGGAAACGGTGGTTACCACCATAGCTACGTGCCTCAATTCCTTTAAGCAAGTCCATTAATTGTTTCCCAAAAACATCAATATATTTTATGGTAATATCCAACTGGAGTAGGATAAGGTCAGGAAAATGCAGACCCTTTAGGGAAGCTAACATCTCACTTATCGTACTCGTCTCCGAATAATAGGCAATGGCCAAAGCAATCAAGGGAAGCCTTAAAAGAAAAAGCGATTGACCTCCGCTAAGTAAGAGATGCGGTAGATAAAGAACTAAAGGGAAGATCAACAACACTACAGTTTTTTTCAAAGTTCTTACTAAAACAGAATGCGGTAAAAAAGCCACGCCAGCTCCTAAAAACAAGGCTACAATCCACAAAACTGTGAGATTTCGGCTAATTCCCACTGAAACAAGTAAGAAAAAGAGAAGTAAAACCTTAGCTGTTGGATGAAAGACTGATGCTACTTTTAAAGGATGCGTTTCAAACTTTTGAAGAAGAGCTTCCAGATGGTGACGATTCCGGATAAGAAAGTTATTTCTACCGACTTTAGTGACTACTGGGCGCTCTTCCGACATCCAATCTGGCAGAATCATTTCTCAACCTTTCTACCGAAAATCAAGCGATAGAGGATGAAGAAAATCAAAACAGCAGAGGCAGCGCTCAGGATATAACCCAAAACTTCTGGAATGCCTGCGATACTATAATCTGGGAAGAGGGCATTGAATGAAAAACCATTCAACATTCCTTTTGGCGCTTGGGCTTCCACATGGTAATGAGACAATTTTTCTACCAACTCTTTGACATCCCATTCTGCAAAAGCTGTTCCCGTCGCCAATAAACCAAGTGGCGTTAGGATAATTAAGGCTAGGATAAAGAGCAATAAAGGACGTAGTTTTTTAGTCGTTATTTCCTGAGTATTATCAATATTCAAACGTTCAATGAATTCTTGAACACCGGCTGTAAAAAATCCTTCTACCAAGCCGATAAGCAGGTGAGTCAAGCCCATTACTGGAAGCGTCACTCTCAAAGGGTATGGATTGTAAAGCGGATTACCACTGCTATCTTTAAAAAGAATCGGTTGAATTCCTAGTAAAACCGCAACAGTCAGGGCCGCAACTACAATTCCAATATAACCTCCAAAAAAGCTAGCAATTATCCTGTTCTTTGTCCACTTATTCAAGAGTTTATAAACAGCATAACCCACAAATGGCATGACAACAGCCATACAAAAGGCATTAGCACCAAAGGCCAAAATACCACCATCACCAAATAGCAAAGCCTGCATAGCCAGGGCTACACTAACTGCTAAACAGGAAGCCCAAGGCCCTAACAATATAGCAATTAGTACTGCCCCAACAGCATGAGCACTCGTTCCACCAGGGGCTGGAAGGTTAAACATCATGATAAGGAAGGACAAGGAAGTCCCAATTCCCAACATAGGAATCGTTTTTTTATCAGTATCAACTTTAACCTTTACTTCCTTGACAGCCTTATACCAAATAGGCAACATAACTGCCCCCATTGCCGCACAAGTCGTAGGACTTAGGTAATTTTCAGGAATGTGCATTTTTTATCTCCTCATATCATTTTTTCTCAAATTTAAAGGACTTAATCCATGTATTTCTTGTCTAAAATAATCAGCACAAGCATAAATCACACGGCGATTATCTTCAGCTGTCTTTCCCAAAATACGTAACACCAGACCTGGGATATCTAAGGATGAAATGGCAAAATCAGACTCTAGATTTAGCCCTTCTAAGTGCTTCTGCAAAGCCTTAACAAAGGTATCGTCAATAGCTGGGGACACCATAATCAAACTATTGTAATTGCGCCATCCCTCAAAATAACCAAGCTTAAACATATCTTGTTTCTGAGGCTCTAAGAGAGTCTGATCGCTATAAACAAGCTCATTATCTTGGTAAATTTGTGTCAAATTACGAAAATAATGGTATTGAAACGGTAAATCCTCATGAGACCAACCTGCCGTCACACCATCTGAATAAATCAAGTGGGCAGACTTATCCATATCAATACGACTTGTTTGGAAATAGCGTGATTTTAAATAGGGAATGACTTCATCAGCCATATACTCCAAATAACTATCTTCTTCAAGTCTGATTGACGTATTCTGTTGTGTCAACTGCCCTTTCTCACACTTGTAAACATAGGTCGGTGTTTGGGTTGTCACTAGGGCATGAGCATCTTTATTAACATCAATCGTTACTTGATACTGCTCACCCTCGACAAAGCCCCCACCCATATTAATTAGGAAATAATAAGGAACGCCATTAGCATCTGAATTATCCGCTGACACTCGAGAGTTACCTTCTTGGTATTTCTTGTGGGAAATTGTACGACCATTTCGATTTGAAAATCCAAGATGGACAAAGCCATCATAAACTTGTGTCATCTTACAAGTCCTCTAGTAGGAAATTCTTGCGAATCCATTCTTCTACTTCCTTAACATTGTCATCATTATTCAGATTTGTAAAAATGAAAGAATCTTCGTTACGGAAATGAAGGGTATCTTCACGCATACGATCTAGGTTAGCTCCAACATAAGGTGCAAGGTCAGTCTTATTGATCAAGAACAAATCACTCTTAATCATCCCTTGACCAGCCTTACGTGGGATTTTTTCACCCTGAGCAACGTCAATAATATAAATGGTAAAATCAACCAAATCAGGACTGAAGGTCGCAGCTAAGTTATCCCCACCACTTTCAAGGAAAATAACATCCAAATCATGGTCAAAGCGCTCTTGAAGAGTTTCAATCGCTTCAAAGTTCATAGAAGCATCCTCACGAATCGCAGTATGAGGACATCCACCAGTTTCTACACCAATGATACGGTCTTCATCTAAGCTTGAATTTTTAGCCAAGAAAAGAGCATCTTCTTTTGTATAGATATCGTTAGTAATAACTGCTAAATTTAAGTCGGACATACGTCGTGTAAGACGCTCAAGTAAAAGAGTTTTACCTGAACCAACAGGTCCACCAACTCCAATAATTACAGTACGTTTTGTCATTGTTTTTTCCTCTCAACCTTGTTGATATTTTAGGACATGAATAGGCGGAATACCTGTGTTTCATGTTTCATCTGAGCTAATTCAAGACCAGGCGTATTGGCCCCAAGGTAGGACGCGTCCAGTTCTTGAATTTCCTGTGTCATTTTTTCTAATTGCGAAAAGCTACGTAAAACAATCTCTTGTCCAGCAAACTGTCCAAGTGGAATGGCACGAACAGCATTTTGAACCATCGTCGAAATCACGCTATAGCCATAAAGTGCAATGGCTTCACTACATCCCAAGCCCTTGTTAAACACATAGAGCGCAAAGACAATAGCTGGATTGCCGAAGACCTCACCCTTACGTATTTTGGACTGATAGTCATCCAATACCGGAATAGCATGAAGCCTTTGAATGAGTCGAAGCATTTGCTTAGCAATCATTTTAGTCCCCTGTCTTGTTTCACGCGCTTGCGTCGAAACTGTCAAGACCTTATCATAATGCCAAACCTGCTCTAAGTTGTCTGTAGCCATAGCATCATAAACCAGTTTGATTACAAGACCTTCACCATATTTAAACTGACTAGCTAAATAGGCTTCTTGCCACTCTTCGTAACCTTTATCATCTGTTACAGTGTCTTCGCGCAGATAATTTTCCATCCCAAAAGAGTGGTTAAACGATCCAATTGGAAAGGTTGAATCGACAATTTGCACAATTTCAAGATAATCTTGCAAAGACACATTAGCAAAAGGATTAATGTTCATGGGCAGTTAAATTCACATGGCGTAGGGGCTTATCAAGGACCACTTCTTCAATCGTGTAGGCAATCTCTTTTTGAGTCAAGACTTGCTCTACAACTGGGTCAACCTCTAAATAAATCTTGGCATCTTTCACCTCAATCGGTTTATGAGTATTCCCAAGAATATGAGCTGTGATTCCCATTTCATCCATATCTTTAGGTGAGATGACAATCAAATCCTGTGACTCAACACCAATAGCTAGGACATGGTGATCATCGATAAAAAAGGCAGAGCCATTTTGCAATTTTTGTCCCTTATCAAGACGAATACCAAATTCATTCCCGTGATCACTCTTCACACGAATAATTTTTTTGTTAAGGTCATCACTCGAAAGAATGACTGTTTCAATATGGTATTTGTCCACATCGATATCTTTAACAAGAGCGTCTACTTTTGTAAAAATCATACTTTTTCCTTTTCTATTACATTTTAAAAATCTAGCATCAAACTCATATAGCAACTTAATTAAGCGCTAAAAATGTTATGGCTATAAAATACAAAAGAGGTTGGAGGAAAAATTCCAGCCTCATTTATATAGCGTCTTCCTTAGAACAAGAAATAACGTTGAGACAATGATGTCGTATGGATTGGTTCACAAGTAACCAACTCATCATCAATAAAGACATCAAAGGTCTGTGGATCGATACGGATTGTTTTTGGAGCGTAGTCATTAAGCTTCATATCACGCTTAGTCAAGTTACGCGTATTCTTAACAGGAAGAACAATCTTATTCAAACCAATTTCTTCTTTGATACCGTGATCATAAGCATATTGAGAGACAAATGTAAGATTTGTTTCATGAACCGCTTGACCGTAAGCACCATATAATTTACGCATGATACGTGGTTGAGGTGTTGGAAGACTTGAACCAGCGTCACCCATAACACCATAAGTTAACATACCACCCTTAAGCACCAACTTAGGTTTTGCACCAAATTGTGCTGGTTCCCAGATAACCAAATCTGCAAATTTACCAACTTCTACAGAACCGATATAGTCTGCAATACCGTTAGTGATGGCAGGGTTAATTGTATATTTAGCCACGTAACGTTTGATACGGTTATTATCGTTAAACTCTGAATCCCCTTCAAGCGGACCACGCTGAGCTTTCATCTTATCAGCTAGTTGCCAACAACGCATGGCTACTTCACCGACACGTCCCATAGCCATGGCATCTGAAGTCATGATACTAAGGGCACCCATATCATGAAGAACGTCTTCTGCAGCCACTGTTTGTTTACGTACACGTGATTCAGCAAAAGAGACGTCTTCTGGAATTTTTGGATCCAAGTGGTGGCAAACCATAACCATATCTAACAACTCACCAATAGCATTTGTAGTGTATGGGTTAGTTGGGTTAGTTGATGATGGCAAAATATTTTCCTTACCAGCAAAGACCATAATATCTGGAGCATGTCCACCACCTGAACCTTCGGTGTGGAAGGTATGAACGGTACGACCTTGGAAGGATTCCAAAGTATTTTCCATAAATCCACCCTCATTCAAAGAGTCAGTGTGGACCGCAAAAGAAACATCGTATTTATCCGCAACTTTAAGGGAATTATCAATTCCTGCGTAAGTCGCACCCCAGTCCTCGTGTGTCTTAATTCCTGCTGCACCGGCCTTAATTTGCTCTTCAACCACTTCAGTCTCAGAACCAACACCTTTGGCAAGGAAACCAAAGTTAGCAGGCATATCATCAACAGCTTGCAACATACGAGTAATATGGAATTTACCTGGTGTACATGTTGTTGCATTACTTCCATCAGCAGGACCAGTACCACCACCAAAGAGGGTAGTAATCCCGTTATCCAAACCAAATTCAGGAAGGTCGGCAGAAATATAGTGCACGTGAAGGTCAATACCACCAGCAGTCACAATCAAACCTTCAGCAGCAATGGCTTCTGTACTAGCACCCACAACAAAGTCCACATTGTCCATTGTATCTGGGTTACCACCGCGACCGATAGCAACAATCTTACCATCACGAATACCGATATCCGCTTTAATAATACCTGTATAGTCAATGATGGTTGCACCTGTAATAATGGTATCAACAACTGATGGATTGTCACGTGTTTCCGTAGCACTAACACCCATACCATCACGCAAAACTTTACCGCCACCAAACTTAGATTCCTGTCCATAAACAGTAAAGTCTTTTTCAATGGCTGCAAAAAGATTGGTATCTCCAAGACGTACGCTATCACCTACAGTTGGTCCGTAGTGTTGAGCATACTCTTCACGATCCATTTTAAAACTCATCGATTTGTCCTCTTTCTAGTCTAAGAAACCATTGACCTTGTTATTGAAACCAAAAATACGACGTTTCCCTCCAAAGTCAATAAGTTGTACTGTTTTCGTTTCACCTGGCTCAAAACGAATGGCTGTACCTGCTGGAATATCTAGACGTTTGCCTCGCGCCTTTTCACGATCAAACTGAAGACCAGCTTCGTTTGCTTCATAAAAATGGTAGTGAGAGCCCACTTGAGCAGCACGGTCACCCACATTTTTCACTTCAAGACTAATGGCTTCGTAACCACCGTTATAATCAATTGGCTCACTCGCCACATGGTATTCACCTGGAATCATTACATTTCTCCTTACTGAATAGGATCATGAACAGTAACCAGTTTTGTACTGTCCGTAAAAGTAGCTTCAACTTGAATCATTGGAATCATTTCCGCAATACCTTCCATAACATCTTCACGTGTTAAAAGATTGCGAGCTTCATCCATCAATTGGGCAACAGTTTTACCTTCTCTTGCACCTTCAAGCACATAGTCTGTAATCAAAGCAACCGCTTCTGGATGATTCAATTTGATTCCTTTATCTTTACGTCGTTGAGCAATCATAGCCGCAAGGCTAATCATCATTTTTTCCTGCTCACGCATTGTCAATTGCATCGTTTTTCCTCCTTAAATCAATGCTTACCACTTGCCCCAAAGCATCAAAAGCCCTGGAATCCAAGCTGTTACAATTCCTTCAAAAATAGCTAGGTAAGGGACAAATTTCCCTAGGTGCTTCTTAAGGTTAATTTCAATAAAGGCAGTTAGCCATAGAATACCCCACAAGAACCAAATAATACCATACCAAGCATTACCACCGTATCCAGATGTTAAGCAAAGAATCCCTGCTGGTAGCGTATTAATCGCCACAAATAAACTAAACCACCCATACAAACGTTGATCAAAATCGAAAATCGTATTGATAGCTGAGTAAAGGTAGGTGAAGGCAAATAAAAGGCCAGTGGCGCTACCATAAAACCATTCAGCGCCTTGCCCTGTACAAGCTCCATAAGCAATGACAATAATGTTGAGAATCAACCCCAAACCACCCGTAAAGATATTCATGACAACATTTGACTTATCAGGAATACCCTCTAAACGATGGAGTCCATTACTCATCAAAACCATACCAACATAGAGTAGGATGACACCTAACATAAGAACCTCCTAAGTTTTTTATGTTAATATCATACTACTTTGACAACACATGTCAACGAATTTTCAGAAATTTTGCAACATTTACATATTAGTCAAGCTAACATGTGGTGTCAAAAAATGACATTACATTTGGTAATTCTCAATAGGAGTCCTTTGCTTAATCCCAGATAAATAAACAGTTAATCTATAAAAAGCTTCCTTTAGTATTTGACTGTTTCTGACAATATAGTCCGTACAATCTATCATCCAATGTGAGCATTATATTTTTTTCTCGCCTATTTTTCCAACTCATTCTCCAGACCTAAGTCCATAGACCTATTTTTAGTAATTTTACAGTTGGGTAACAAAGTCAAACGTTTTTTATGATAAAGTCTTTTTTGGACAAAAATCCAAAAGGAGAATTATGATGGAAACAAATAACTACACTACTGATTTACAGCTAGTCTCCCAGGAATATTCCGACGAAAAGACTAGTCTTCAAACCAAAACCAAGAAATTCTTGGAACATTTTTCACCAAAAGACATTTGGAAAATTAAGGGACTGATTGTCGCCTGTCTTGTGTCCTGCTTCCTGTATGTCACTTACTTGACCCATTTTTCCTTTGCCTTTCCAGCAACCCTTGTCTTGATCAGTACGATTGAGCTAGGCTGTCGCCTATTAGGTGGAAAAGCAAAGGGAATGCGACTTGAATCGGGAATATTTATGGTCACTAGTCTCCTCCAAGGCTTGCAAATTAGTCTCTGGGGTCTGCACGACAACTGGGGCAGCGCTCAGATTCTTTGCCTTCATGCGAGTATCCTCCTTTACTTAATGGCACGTACTGGACAAAGTAGTCAAGACCGTTTGGGAATTATGGTTTGGCTAGACCTCATATACACTAGCTGCATCTTCCCACTGAAATATTTCTTTATCGGAGCCTGGACACTACTCTATAAAACAGCACCTAAACAAGAGCTCTCTGAAGAAGAAAAACACGCAGTTCAGAACCACAAATGGATGATTCTCATTAGTATCATGATTGCCTTGGTACTGACTGTATTCGCTGCTAGTCAGCTTAGTCAGGTCTTGCCTGCTTTCGGACAACTTTGGCAACAGTTCTTCCAGACACTTGCTACTCTACTTGATTTCACTATCACCTTCAAGGATAACGGATTATTGTTCTCTCGTTTAATAACCAGTATCCCTCTGGCTCTAGGACTTTTTGCTCAACTCGGTGCAACCTATTTGGCAAAAGAAAAGCCACTTAGTCAAAAACGATTTGAAGGCCGTCTTAAAACAACCCGTCAGTTTCCAAAAGTAGCAGCTTATATCGTACTCGGAAGCCTCTGCCTTACTTATGCCCTATTCATATTAACTGCCACTAGTCAGATGGGAGAACTCCTTTCTCTCAACCAAGTCAACATTCCAGCTCATCAAGCCTCACATATTGCTGTTCAGGGCTTCTGGCAATTAGTTCGAGTCTCTACCCTTAACTTGGGAATCCTAGCTGGACTTTACATTTTTTCTAAAGAAAACTTCTTCACCCACAAGAGGCTTCGTTTGTTGAGTACCCTACTCTTTACTTTTGCTAGCCTCTTTGCCCTTATCGCCGGCTGGAAACTCTTTGGCGTTTATATAGCACTCTATGGTGTAACGCCACGTCGCTTACTATCAGGTTGGTTTGTCACAGTACTCTTTATTTGGTGTGTCCTAACACTTATTAGACTTTATAAACCTATCCAGGCAACCCGTCTCGCTGTATTTTATGCAACTATCAGCTTCACCCTCGTTAGCCTCTTAGGTAGCTTTATTTTATAAGAAAAAAAGAGTGGAACTAGATTAACTAGTTTCACCCTTTTTATATTGGAGTTATTTTGAATCTCTTGTAGGAAAGGCATACATCACCCAAAGTACTACTAGTAGTGGGGTCGCTTTTAATACAATCCAAGCAACATTGAAATTGGCATCACGTAGACGACGAATCTGCATAGAAATGGTAGGAAGCGCCGTTGCTGCTATAAATAGAATGAAAGCTGTCAATGTAAAGCCAGCAGCTCTTGTTTCCCCAAGTAAGTCCATCAGTAGGAAAATCAAACTACCGATAATTCCATTAATCAAGACAACCCACCAATAGTCTGATCGTTTTGTACGACCATAAAAATCGAGATAGCCTAACCAAAAATTTTTATATGCCTCTAACATGTTTACACCTCTTAATAGTCTACTACCAGTATACTATATTAATAAGATAGGTGCAAGATGTGAAAATTTAGACTTCTTAAGTTTTCTACATATATAATAGGAAGATTATTTTAAATAAACTGGAATAGATTGAAATTAGGACTGTCTGACTCAATCTGGCCACTCACCATGGTCACTACACGACTGACATGTTGACGTACACTATTGCGGTGAGCAATAAAAATCATTGTTCGTTTAATCTTAGCAAGATTAGTCATGACCCTACTTTCAGTATCACTATCGAGACCACTGGTAGCTTCGTCAAAAATCAAGATAGGCTGCTTGGACAAGAGAGCCCTCGCTATAGCCAAGCGTTGTTTTTGACCACCTGATAGACCACCGTCTTCAGATACTTGGGTCTGAAAGCCTAGTGGCATTTTTTGAATATCCTCTAAGATATCAGCTTGTTGGCAAACTTTAAGAAGCTTTTTCTCGTCAACTTCTCCTTCAAATCCTAATAGAAGATTCTCTAAAATCGTCCCCGTAAACACATAGGTCTGCTGGGGAACGTAAGTCACCATTTGACGCAACTCCGCATGGCTAATGGCATCTTTATCTAGGGTTACATGACCACTAGATTTCGTATAATAACCTGACAACATTTTAGCTAAGGTCGTTTTTCCAGATCCACTTTTACCCATGAGGGCGATTTTCTCACCCTTATGAATCGTTAAATCAATCTTACTAAGAGTCTCTTGCTGATAACTAAAACGGTGGCTGACTCCTTTAAAAGCAAGTTGTTTAAAAGATAACTCTTTAAGTTTTCCTTTTTCTTCCTTGTCCACAACATAAACTTCTTGAAGACGATTATTGGCGACTTTGGCTTGCTGAATTTTGGATTGGAGATTGATAATATTAATTAAAGGAGTTGTAAAATAATTGAGCAACATATTATAGGTAATCAACTGACCTGCAGATAGTTGCCCTTCCATGACCAATTGTGCCCCATACCAGAGAATAAAGACATTAGAAACTAACTGAATCCCTGTCTTTAACCCATCCTGCGTTAATTGCCACTTGGCCTTAGACAAAGACTTCTTCAAATAGTCATGGAATTTCACCTCAATTTCCCGATAACGTCTTTCCTCAACCCTCAAGGATTTTAAGGTTTCAATACCTCGCAAATCATCAATAACAGCGGTATTGACCTGACTATTTGCCTCCATCAATTGATAATTTTCTTTCTCAAAAAGCTTATAGAATGCCACAATGATTAAAACATAAAGAGGAACTACTGTGAGAGTCATCACAAAAAGTGACTGATTTTGTACAATAAGAGCCACAGCTAGAGTCATCACAATGGTCACATCTAGGAAAATCGATAAAATCGTTGAAGCTAGAGCATCGATAATGGTGTTGGCATCTCCAAAACGTGACGTGATTTCACCAGTACGACGTGAACTAAAGAAACTAATAGGTAAGGAAAGGACATGCTTGATATAAGGAAGAATGACAGCAATGGACAGGTAATTACCCAATCGATGTAGAAGATAATCTTTGAAAAAAGTAAAAACTTGTTGAGCAAGATAAGAGATACATAAGCCTAGCGAAATCATGGTCAGAAGATTATAGGCCCCCTGAGGAATCAAGCGGTCAATAATAGCTTGCAAATAATAAGAACCAATAATATTAACAAGGGTCACTAGAAAACTTAATAAGACAATAACTGCAATCAAACCCTTACGACGAAACAAAATTGGTAAAAAAGAAAGAAGTCCAGGTACATCTTCTTTGTATTTAGTATAGGCTTCTCCTGGAACAAAAAAGAGAGCAACTCCCGTCCACTCTTTGGCAAATTCCTCTAAGGGCATTTTAATGACCTTCTTGCTAGGATCTGGATCACCAATAACAAGCTGCCCCTTGATTTGACCAAACACCGTATAATAATGTTGTAGCCCACCTTCTTTAACCACATGTACAATAAAAGGATAAGATAGGTTTTCTTGTTTAAACAAGTCTAAATCCGCACGAATAGCCTGAGTTTCAAGATCCAACTGCTTGGCCGCTTCCACCAAACCAAGCGCAGAAGTACCTTCACGAGAAGTCTGAGCCAACTCTCGCAAATAAGCTAAACTATAAGATGAACCATAGTGTTTAAGAATCATGGCCAAGGCAGCGACACCACAATCACGCTGATCAACCTGTGAAATATATGGATATTTTGACATGGTGACTCCTTATTAAAGACAACCTGCAAAATAAGGCAAGATAGTGATAAGTAGTGAGAATAGTGTAAATAATTTTAGTTTTTTCAAAATAAAACTCCTTTTAACTGTTATTTATGTTTCTATAGTAAACATTTAACCATTAAAAAAGTAGTGACATTTATGTCACCACCATTTCTATAAACCATCTGCCGCTTTACCTGCCTTTATACTTTCTTCTAGTACCGAGTCTTCTAAAACGGAAGCAAACATTATGGCCTTATCGTAATTTTCTGCAGCCTCTTTCTTGTTTCCTTTATGAAGAAGTTCATATTTGGCTTTGAGAACAAAAACACTAGGTTTATAGCTATAGAATTGTGATTTTTCTATAACAGCCAAGGCTTTATCCACAACTGTTAAGAAGTCTGAGAAGGAATTGTGAAAAATCTTCAAAGCAGCGATAGCCATCAAATCATTAAACAAAACAATATTATAGACATCATCTGTCCAAATTTCCTGATTTAATACTCTCTTTACGATTCTTTCAAAAAGTTTTTTATCATACCGTTTTCTTCCATAAAGATGGAAGAAATAGTAGTCAATAACTAATAAATCGTTAGTTGAGAATTTCCTCTTCCTTTTGACTTGTTCAAACAAGTCTTCATATATCTCCTCAACTTTAGGACTCTCTTCCCAACTAGTAAAACTCAAAATATTTTCCAAAATATCTAGAGTTAACAATTCTTCTTCTGGGAGAAGTTCAAAGAATTTCTCATAGACCTCCTCAATTAAGGCAAGTTTAGCCTTTATTCTTTCTGGATTTCTATACGTTGGAAACTTAATCAGACGATTCTTCATCTCGTAGTATTCGTCAGGGATAGTAATATTATCATGATCCAATAAATCGGTCATATTTTTTCCTAGACGTTTTGCAATATAAGATAATTTATCCAAAGACGGGAGCGACTCCCCTTTTTCAATGCGAATTAACTGACGAACAGTCAATTCCGCACCATCTAAACATAGCACTTCACGTGACATCTGCTGGCGTTCACGCTCAGTTTTGATTCTTAGTCCAATGCTGTCTTTTATGTTCAAGAGACACTCCTTTATTTTGAAATTTTAAAAACATTATATCATAATTATAATATAATTAATATACAGTTAATGCATTTTTAACAGAACAATAGTCAAAATAAGCTATTTTTATACATTTTATATAGGAAAGACCTTCCTTTGTATCAAAAAAACATGCAGTTCAAAACTACATGTTTTTTATTTCTGTTTACTTTGGAATCGCCATTCAAAGCGAATGCGATCATAAGTTGGATAAATAGCATTAAGCAACCCAAAGGCTAAGGTAAAGCCAGCTAAAACATCTGTTGGATAATGAACACCTACATAAATACGCGAAAGTCCAACAAGGAAAATCAGAAGCCCAGTAATAGCATAAACTACTATTTTAGATTCTTTTTTCTCCAAACGCTGAGCAAGGACAATGGCAATTGCTCCAAGAATCATAAAAGTTCCCAAAGAATGACCACTAGGGAAAGAATAACCACTAGCATGCACTAAATGCGTAATTGATGGACGCTGACGCTGATAAATATACTTCAAACTTACAATCAAGATACTAGCGAGAAGCCCACTGGCTCCCACAAAGATAGCTTCTGATTTATACTGACGTAGATAAAGCCAGATGACTGCTACGATTGCAATAATAGCCTGTACAGGCGTATTCCCAAGCATGGTAATCGTTTTAAAAAAGCGTGTCAATCCTGCTGGTAAGCCTCCTCGAACCCAAGTTTGAATGTTGCTATCAAATCCTGTCAAGACTTCAGGGTAGAACTTAACCAAATAACCGAGAGCAACAAATAACAATAAGGCAAAAGAAGCATAAATATAATGTGTGTGTTTGTGTTTCATATTTATAATTTTACTAGAATAGACTTAAGTGGAGCATAAATTAAAGCAAAGGCTACTGCAAAAATCAATCCTTCAAGTAAATTGAAAGGTACTACCATAACGAAAAGGTATTTATAGAGACCTATAAATTGTGCAATATCAAAGTTGGCAAATTTAGCATAGAGTGGTACTGCATAAATATAGTTAAGAATAACCATAGCAACTGTAAGCAAAACAGTTCCTAAAACAGAACCAAGAATATAATTCTTGCTTGTTTGATTTTTCTTCCAAAAATAGCTTAGGCCCCAAACAAAGACGCCTAGAGCAATAAAATTCATAGGAAGTCCAATCATTGATCCTGGTCCACCATTGTTTAGCAAGAGCTTCAACAATGAACGAAGCAAGAGAACACCAATGGCACTCTTAAAATCAAAGATAACCAAGGCAATAAGAACAGGAAGGATTGAAAAATCAACCTTCAAAAAATCTGCCGCTGGAATCAATGGAAATGAAAAATAAAGCAACAAGAATGAAACTGCAGATAAAATGGCAATGTAAGCCAATTTACGTGTGTTTGTCATAAAAAAATTCCTCCAAATTTTAACAATTTGAAAGAAGTTCCCAATGGATTTGCCCATGCCAAAAAAAGCCTACGCAAAAAGACTGGTCTTCTTCCATCCAGACTATACTGTCGGTTGAGGAATCACACCTCATCAGCTTGCGCTCGCGGACTTATCCAAAGAATCACCGCCGGTCGGGAGTTTCACCCTGCCCTGAAGACCTTTTAAGGATAACATAAAAAAACCTTGGTGACAAGGTTTTCAAATTATGGATTTCTAATCTGTTGATAGTCAATGACTATAATTATTCTTTTAAAACAAAATGAAGTATCTATTTTAATTTATCGTGTTGATAACGGTGACTCAGCTCTAGCCCCTCAAATTGTTGCTGACGAAGCGCTTCGTAAACAATCATACAAACAGTATTGGACACATTTAGACTACGCACATGTTCATCATTCATCGGAATACGAATAGCTTTTTCAGGATGCTCACGCATAAAATCTTCAGGTAGGCCTGTATCCTCACGACCAAACATAAAATAGTGGTCCTCACCATCGGCATAGGCCTCTTCTGAATAAGTCTTATCCGCAAATTTCGTGACTAAATGCAAACGCCCCTCTTGATTTTTAGACATGAAATCTGCCAAATTGTCATAATAAGTGATGTCAAGCTTATCCCAGTAGTCTAAACCTGCACGTTTCATTTTCTTGTCATCAATTGGAAAGCCCATAGGACGGATGATATGAAGAGGGCTATTAGTCGCTGCACAGGTACGTGCAATATTTCCGGTGTTTTGTGGAATACGAGGTTCAAACAAGACAATATGATTACGTGACATCTCAATTCTCCTAGACATAAAAAATACCATGTCGCCCGGAGTCAAGCTCAGCAGACGACATGGTTGTGGACGTTCATTAGCTTAAATCATGACAGGTTAGATTTAAAATAACGAATCTTTGAATATATTTTAGCACTTCTGGTCTAAAAGTCAATACTATTTAAAGAAAAATTTCACCTTTATTCACTTAAATAGGAATAGTTGATAAAGCTAGCTGAAAAGGATGATTTTTCCGCTAAAATAGAGTATCATAGTAATGATTATTTGGAGGTAACTCATGCGTATTATTGTCGTAGGTGCCGGTAAAGTCGGTACCGCACTCTGTCGTTCTCTTGTTGAAGAGAAGCACGATGTTATTTTAATTGAAGAAAAGGAAGAGGTCCTCAAACGCCTCAGCAAACGCTATGATGTTATGGGCTTTGCTGGAAATGGGGCTAATTTTAAAATTTTGGAACAAGCCGAGGTTAGCAACTGTGACGTCTTTATCGCGATGACTGATAAAGATGAAGTGAACATGATTTCAGCAGTTCTGGCTAAACAAATGGGTGCCAAAGAAACTGTTGTTCGCGTACGTAACCCAGAATACTCTAATGCTTATTTCAAAGACAAAAACTTTCTTGGATTCTCACTAGTAGTTAACCCTGAACTTTTAACAGCTCGCTATATTGCCAATACAGTTGAATTTCCAAACGCCCTATCAGTTGAAACTTTTGCTAATGGACGCGTTATTCTTATGGCATTTAAAGTTACTGAAAATAGCCAATTATCTGGTATGACAATGGAACAATTCCGTAGGAAATTCGGCAATATTCTAGTTTGCACGATTCACCGTCAGGGTGAACTCATCATTCCAGATGGAAATGCTACCATGCAAATTGGGGATAAGATTTATGTCACTGGTAAACGTGTTGATATGGCACTTTTCCACAGTTACATCAAGCCAAAAAGCATCAAAAAACTTTTGTTGATTGGTGCTGGGCGCATCTCCTACTACTTGCTCAATATCTTGAAAAACAATCGTATTAAGGTCAAATTGATTGAGCAAAAAATGGACCGTGCGCAAACCTTTAGTCAGGTCTTCCCTGAAGTTTCTGTTATCTTAGGTGACGGTACTGCTAAAGACCTTCTTCTCGAGGAAAGTGCAGCCAGTTATGATGCCGTAGCTACCCTAACCGGAGTAGATGAGGAAAATATCATTACCTCTATGTTCCTCGAAAGCCTTGGTATTCACAAGAATATTACTAAGGTTAACCGTACTAGTCTCTTAGAGATTATCGATCCACGTGAGACAACAACAATTGTCACTCCTAAGAGTATCGCTGTTGACACTGTAATGCACTTTGTACGTGGGCGTTTTAATGCCAAAGACTCTAGTCTTGATGCCCTTCACCATGTGGCTAATGGTCGTATCGAAACCTTGCAATTCCAAATTAAGGAAAATAACAAAATCGCTGGAAAGAAACTTTCTGAGCTTGAATTTGCTAACGGTGTCCTTATCGCTGCTATTATCCGCAATGGAAAATCTATTTTCCCAACGGGAGAAGACAGACTCGCTATTGGGGATAAAATCGTGGTCGTTACACTCTTACAAAATGTAACTCACATTTACGACTTGTTGAAGAGGTAAGTTGCCATGAATCGATCTATTGTCCGTTTTCTTATTGCCAAGCTCCTACTGATTGAGGCTGCTCTCTTGGTTGTACCACTTATCGTCGCTCTTATTTATCAAGAAGATGCTAAAGTATTTGCCAGCATCTTGGGTACGATGGGGATTCTCCTCTTTCTCGGGATGCTTGGTACTCTCTTTAAACCAAAGAACTACCATATTTACACCAAAGAAGGAATGCTTATTGTAGCCCTCTGTTGGGTGCTCTGGTCCTTCTTTGGAGGATTGCCCTTCGTCTTTGCTGGTCAGATCCCAAGTGTCATTGATGCCTTTTTCGAGATGAGCTCTGGTTTCACAACCTCGGGGGCTACTATTCTTACAGATACTGGAGTACTTACCCACTCCCTACTTTTCTGGCGAAGCTTCGCCCACTTGATTGGAGGGATGGGGGTATTGGTCTTTGCCCTAGCCATCATGAACAACAGTAAAAATGGTCACCATGAGGTTATGCGTGCAGAGGTTCCTGGTCCAGTATTTGGTAAAGTCGTTGCCAAGCTCAAAAATACAGCTCAGATTCTTTACATCATCTATCTGACTATGTTTGTTATTTTTGCTGTTATTCTCTGGCTTTGCGGTATGCCAATCTTTGATAGTATCATCACTGCTATGGGGGGCGCAGGTACTGGGGGATTTGCTGTCTATAATGACTCTATCGCCCATTACCACAGTGATCTGATTACCTATGTGGTTACTGTTGGTACCCTACTCTTTGGAGTTAACTTCAACCTTTATTTCTATATCCTCCTTCGCAAAATCAAGTTTTTCTTCCAAGATGAAGAACTACGTACCTACTTTGCGATTGTGGCTATTTCAACAGGTTTGATTTTCCTCAATATTTTTGGGATTTACCACAATTTGGCTGACTCTTTCAAATACTCATTTTTCGAAGTGTCAACCATCATCACAACAACCGGTTTTGGTCTAACGGATATTACCAAATGGCCACTCTTTTCTCAGTATATCCTACTCCTCCTGATGTTTATCGGGGGATCAGCAGGTTCTACTGCCGGTGGTTTCAAGATTATCCGTGCTATGATTATTGCTAAGATTGCACGAAATCAGACCCTGGCTAGTCTCTATCCTAATCGTATCCTGTCACTTCATATCAATGGAAGTGTTCTCGATAAAGAAACTCAACACAGTGTTCTTAAATATTTAGCTGTATATGTACTCATTATACTAAGTTTAGTCACTGTTTTATCACTGGATAATCAAGACCTCTTGATTGTGACAAGCGCTGCTGCTTCAACCTTTAACAATATTGGACCTTTACTTGGAACGAGTGATAGCTTTGCTATTTTCAGTCCTTTGTCTAAGCTTATCATGGGATTTGCTATGATTGCAGGACGTTTGGAAATTTATCCTTTACTACTCCTCTTCCTGCCAAAAACTTGGTCAAAAACTTAAGCATAGAAAAACTCCTTTGGATTCATTTATCCAAAGGAGTTTTATTACGTTTTAGACTAAAATAATCTGGCACCGGATCATCTCCAGTCTCTGATAAAGGGTGACATCTTAAGATACGGGCAACTCCCATAAGAACTCCCTTTAAACCGTGCATTTCTATTGCTTGGATCATATAAACCGAACAAGTTGGACGAAAACGGCAAGAGGGTGGAAATAGGGGAGAAATCCATCTCTGATAAACCCTTACTAAGGCAATCAGAAATCTTTTCATTATTTAACCTTATTGACAGCAGCGTTATGAAGCTGACTGATTTCTTTCTTATTCAGACGGCGTGATTCACCTGGGCGAAGCCCTGTTAAATCAAGGGTACCAAAACGCGTACGTGACAACTTATCAACAAGCAAGCCCACTGATTCAAACATTTTCTTAACCTGGTGGTTACGCCCTTCATGAATTGTCAATTCAACAACTGAACGGTTCTTTTCATGGTCTACTTTGATAATATTGTAACGTGCTGGTTTTGTTTTCTTACCATCAATGACCACACCACGAGTCAAAGGACGAAGGTTCTCCTTGGTCGCAATACCTTTGACACGCGCCAAATAAACCTTGTCAATCTCATTACGTGGGTGAATCATCTTATCGGTAAAGTCACCATCATTAGTCAAAATAAGAAGCCCCGTCGTATCCCAGTCAAGACGACCAACAGGATAGATACGTTCCTTAACGTGGGGCATGAGGTCAATCACCGTCTTACGATTTTTCTCATCAGATACCGAAGAAATAACCCCTCGTGGTTTATTAAGAAGATAATAGACCTTCTCTTCATTATAAATTGGGCTACCATTTACCTCTACAATATCACCATTTTTGACAATTGTTGCCAATTCCGTAACGGTCTTACCATTTAGGGTCACACGACCCTCTTTAATTAGTTCCTCAGCCTTACGACGGCTGGCCACACCAGCGTGGGCAATATATTTATTAATTCGCATTCTTTTTCTACAGCTTAAGCTGTATCCTTTCTACCTAGCACCTCTGCTATGTTTCTTTATTTTTAATGATTAGTTTCAACAAGGTTTACTCTTAATTGTCCAAGTCCTAAAGCTCCTCTGAAGCATCTTCCCTGAAGAGACTCGTTTCTTGCTCTTCAAGTTCTAGTTGATCAATCGCCACAAGCTCGTCTAAATGGTTAATGCCCATATAGTCAAGGAAATAATCAGTAGTCGCATATAGGTTAGGACGACCGACAGCATCCTTTTTACCAGCCTCTTGAATAAGATCAAAGGCCTGAAGTTTAGCAATAGCGCCACTCGAATTAACACCTCTAATGTCATCGACTTCAGCACGAGTAATGGGCTGTTTATACGCAACTATAGAGAGGACCTCAAGACTCGCTCGTGATAAACTCTGGTTAATAGGCGTTTTAGAATAGTCACGAAGGAGACTTGCAAAATCTGGTTTAGTCACTAACTTATAGGTATTTGATGATTCCAATAAACACAGAGCTGAATCCTCATCTGCCTTGTACTTAGCTTGCAATTTCTCCAAAGACTGAGTCAGACCCGTCACTGGCATTTCCAAAAGCTGTGCCATAGTACGTAGACTAAGACCATCTTCACCAGCCACAAAAAGTAAAGCTTCTAATCGTGCTAAGTGACTACTCATTCGTCCATTCCTTTCTTAGTGTGATTGTGCCAAAAATTGTTTCCTGTTGTACTGATATGCGATGTACCTTAATCAATTCAAGAGTTGCCAAAAAGAGGGTGATTACTTGATTCATATCTTTAGCATCTGTGAAAAGTTCATCCAGATATAGCTCATTTTTTGAGCCAAATGCTTCCTCAATAATTAGCATCATGTCTTCAATTTTATAATCGTCACGCGCAATGGTCGTGTGATTTCGCCGAATTTCTTCTTGCTTTTCAGTCATGATTTTTGAAAAAGCCAAGAAAATGTCTTGAATGGTCTTATCCTGATTCAGCGTCACATCTTCATAAACTAATTCAACTTTTGGTTTTGAAAAATACTGAGCTCGCACTTCATGCTGCTTAGCCAACTCTTGACTAACCGCTTTGAAGCGTGCATATTCTTCCAACTGACTCAAGAGCTCTAGTTCTGGATCATCTGCTTCTGGCTCAGCTTCCACCACTGTCGGCAGAAGCTTACGACTCTTAATCAGCATGAGCTGACTAGCCATAAGCATATATTCCCCAGCAACTTCAAGCTTCATGGCTTGCAAGGTTGCCAAATAAGCCAAGTATTGCTCAATAACCTCAACAATGGGGACATCGTAAATATCTACCTCATACTTAGAAACCAGATGGAGCAACAAATCCAGTGGCCCCTCAAAATCTTTTAACTTAATATCCATTAGATTTTATAGTATTTCTCCAAGGTCACTGGACTTTTTAGTCCCAGTAAACGAGCAAGTTCAAAGGCGCCCGTTCCCTTTTCAATTTGTCTAAGAATAAATTGCTGACGCAAGACTTGAGCAGTTACATTCGATAAGCCACAGTCACTAACATAAGTCTGGATTTGCTTATACAGCCATTGTCGAGTATAGACCTTACCCAAAAGCAATCCCTGACTGTTCACATCTTTAATAGCCAACAAATACTGTTTCAAATCTGCTTCAAGTCTAAGAACACGCTTAGTCGTTCCCTTGGCCACAGTTACAACACCAAAATCCAAGTCGATATCGGACCAGTCCAACTCCAAAATCTCTGAAGGCAAGAGCCCCAACTCTAGAATCAGCAGACAGGCCAGTTTCCCAGCCCCTTCACGTCCCTCGTAAAGCGACGAAAGATCCAGTATCTGCAACTTATCCTCCTGAGAAGGTAGCGTTACCATCTCTGATAGTTTGAAAAATTTCGCTAATTCACCCTTTTGATAGAGATATAGTAAAAATTGATTGACCGCAGAGCGCTTACGTTTTTGTACGGATGGCTTCCATTCCTTAAGTTGGTTTTCATAGAGCTTTAAAGTGGTTTGATCAATTTGTCCTGAAATCAAAGTTGTAAACTGCTTAAGATCATAAGTATAAGCTTGCTTTGAACTCTCTGAAATGACCTTAGTAGCCAGAAAATCAGTGATCTGAGTTGTCAGTTGTTTTTGGAATGATGATATAGTCATGTGTAAAGTCATGTAAGAGGCTATTAACCGCCTTTAGAATCGATTTTCGTGTGATAATTCCTTTGAAAATACCTTGGCTATCAACCACAGGAAGGAAAGGATTATCAACTAGTTTATGCATTACCTCGTTTAGATTAGCATTATCTTCCACTGTTTCCACGACATCTGATGTCATCGGCCCGATATCACGGTTAACCATCTCCCACTCTTGCAAGTTATGTTCATCTTGATAACGCTTAATATCTGTCAAAGATATGGTCCCAAGATAATGCTTATCCTTAGTCAAAACGGGAACGCGCGAATAACCGTTACTCGTCAAAAGCAAAACCACATGATTAGCGTTATGACTATCAATAAAAATAGCAACCTGATCTGATGGAATTAAATAATTATCTAAACGAGCCAACAAAAAATCTTCAAATTCTTTAGCAATCATCGTTCAAATTCCTGTGTAAGTTCTGAATAAAGTTCATGGTCACGTGTGTAATATTCCACACGAATTTTTGCATCATTTATAATCACCTTTGCATAAAGTTTCTCATGGATAGGTCCACGTGGCTGTAAAACAGAACCTGGATTGATAAACACTGTCTTACCATTTCGCCAAGCTGTTGCCGCATGCAAGTGGCCATAAAGACAAATATCAGCATCCTCTTGTTGCGCCCAAAGATCTAACTTGTCCCAGGTAAAATTAATGCCATAGAGATGACCATGTGTTTGTGCAATAATCACATCTCCAAGTTTAACGACCAAACGTTCTGGATAACCTGAATCATAATCACAGTTTCCTCGAACTACATAGATACCTTTCCAAATAGGATCACTTGATTCTAACTCCGAATCTCCGTTGTGGAAAATGGCATCCACCTTTCCTTGATAACGTTTTTTTATATCTGCTACAATATCACGATCCCCATGGGAGTCACTCATTACGATTATTGTTTGTTCTGCCATGCTGGGAAGACCTCCATAAGTTTCTTAACAGCTTGTCCACGGTGAGATTGTTCATTTTTCTCTTCTGCAGAAAGCTCTGCTGCTGTTTTACCCGTATTACCAACTAAAAAGAGAGGATCATAACCAAAACCATTGTCACCTTTAGGTTCTCGGCCAATATAACCCTTCCAGTCGGCATCAACAACCAAACTATCACGTCCAGGTGCTGCAACAACTAGGGTTGTATGGAAGTTCGCCGTACGTTTGCTATCATCAAGCACCATAGCGAGCTCATGCAATAATTTAGCATTATTTTCAGCATCTGTGGCATCAGGGCCTGCAAAGCGTGCAGACCAAACGCCTGGTAAACCTCCAAGAACATCTACCTGCAAACCAGAGTCATCTGAGAGGACCATTTTACCAGTTAAGTCAGAAATGGTTTCCGCCTTCAAGCGTGCATTTTCCTCAAAGGTCATACCTGTTTCAGCAACTTCAGGAAGGTCTGGATAATCATTAAGATTCTCTACCTTAATGCCTAGTTTTCCAAATAGTTTACGAAATTCCTTAGTTTTTCCTTCATTGCGTGTCGCAATCAATAGGACATCACCAAAATCTGATTTGTTATCAGAACCAAAGAAATCACTCAAGGTGACACCTTCTCTTGGCACATGAACATAGACAAGCTTATCCCCTTCACTAACTACCAAGGCCCCTTGATGTTGCGTAACAGCTAGGTCACGACCAGTTTGCTCTTTCAAGCAATCCAAAATAAAGGATACCAAGCGAAGGTCTGAAGAATGTTTAGCAATATGTAACTGGAAACCACTAACAGCCAAAACGTTAGTCAAGGCTTGGAAAAGGTCAACAAATTGTTCATAGGCCTCATCACCACCAAAACAAGTCAAGTGATTGTAGCTTCCAAAACTAGCCAAATACCAGTCTTGTTCGTCTTTATATTCTAAAATTGATTTAGTCATTTTCTAACTCCTTGTCCAAATCGACATGTTGGACAGCAACTTCTTCACCCAGCCATTGTTCTGCGATTTCTTTAAAACCAAGCACACTAGCTGTGGTGTAATATTCTTCCGTCTTGTCTTCGACTTCACGGCTACGATTAATTTCAAAATAATTGAGCAAAACGGAAACATCACGAACTGTTTCAGCTCCGCTATCAATTAGCTTGACACTTGGCCCCATAACATTCTGGATGATAGGACGTAAAAGTGGGTAATGGGTGCAACCTAAAACCAAGGTATCTACCTTACCGACTAAAGGTGCCATGCTCTCATAAACAATCTTTTTAGCCACACTTGAGTTAATTTCATTGGATTCAACAATAGGGGCAAAGCGAGGACAAGATAAACTCAAGACATTCATTTGTGGTGCCAGATGCTTAATTTTTTGTTCATAGATGTTAGAGGAAATCGTCATAGGAGTCCCAATGACGCCAATATGACCCGATTGACTAGACTTAATGGCAGCACTAGAACCAGGCAAAACCACACCTAGAACTGGGATATCCAAGGCTCCTTTGATTTCCTCCCAAACTACTGCTGTTGCCGTATTACAAGCAATAACGATCATTTTTACATCTTTGGTCAGAAGGAATTTAACCAACTGCCAGGTATACTCTCTGATTTGTTCTGCTGGTCTAGGACCATACGGCGCCCTAGCAGAGTCACCAATATAAACAATAGACTCGTGAGGCAACTGACGTTTAAGTTCACGTACCACCGTCAGTCCTCCGACACCAGAATCTAAAAATCCTATAGGTCGATTATCCATCTTGCCTCCTTATCCCCTAGGTTACATGTAAAAAGCTGAGATTCACGTCCCAGCTCCCCACCATTATTTTTTCTTTTTCTTGCTATCTGCAAGTGCTTGTTTTTGTTGTTTGATAATTTGGTTATATGTTTGACGCACTTTTGCTTCATTTGGCTTTTGACCCGCAGCCGACATCATGGTACGAACAGCGTCCACATTCAAACGAGGATTTTCAGCCAATTCTTTCTCCATTTGTTTGCGGGCAAAGTATGCGCCTCCATAAAAACCACCCAAAAGGGCTACAAAAACAAGAATAATCCAAAGGACGGTGTTCATAAATTTAATTCTCCTATAACGTTGATTTACCTTATATTATAGCAAAAATGGACCCTACTGACAAATAAGACGTTGGTTCTTAAAAACGTATAGAAAAAAAGTTTTTTCGTTTAAAATATCGACAAAATGAGAGTTTCAGTATTTTCCACTTACAACTGTAAAGGACTTGTAAGATTTCTAGAAAAAAAATAGGTTATTATATAAGTTGTGGAATTATTATTATGTTTATATAAAGGGGTTTATTTATGCTCAAGGAAGCAACTATTTCCGAACGAAAAATTGTCAACGCATTTATTGAACTCTTAGAAGAGAGTTCACTCGAACAAATCAGCATCACAGACATCATCAAGAAGGCAAATCTCAGCAGACCAACTTTCTACTACTACTATTCAAATAAAGAAGATTTGGTTGAAACAACCTTCTCAAAGATTTTAGATAAAGTTTCAAGTATTCTTCAGGAAGACATGACCTACCAAGAGGGTGTTGTTACTGAAATGCTAGGATATCTTAAGGAAAATCAAAAACTCTGTCTCACCTTAATGACACACATTCCAAACATCAATGAGATGATTCGTGAATTCATTATCGAGACTATCCTTAACTCTGATATTGAAAATGTTACAGAGCTCATGGAACAAAGCTATCATATCCCTGCCAAATATTCATTGGAAGTTTATGTTAGCACCATTGTTACCATTTTAACATTATGGCTCAAAGAAGGCTGTATCGAATCCCCTGAGGAGTTAGCCGATATCATTCTTGAAGCTGTCATCATTAAAGTAAAATAAGCTAGGGCCTTTAAGGCCTAGCTTATTTTTTGTTAAATGTCAAAATCAAAACCATCAAGAGTAGCAAAGTAATCATTCATCGTCTCTGCACGGCGGATCATACGAGCCGTTCCATCTTCTTGGTAGAGAATTTCTGCAGAACGAAGACGTCCATTATAGTTGTAACCCATTGAGAAACCATGTGCACCTGTGTCGTGGATAACCAAGGTATCTCCAATACGAGCTTCTGGCAATTCACGGTTCTTAGCAAACTTATCATTATTTTCACAAAGAGAACCTGTCACATCAACTACTTGAATGCCACCATCTGGATTAGTCATATTCGTGATGTGGTGGTAGGCATCGTACATAGCTGGACGAAGCAAGTTAACCGCAGAAGCATCTACACCAACGTAACGACGATAAGTATCCTTAATATGAAGAACCTTAGTAACAACAAGGCCATGAGGTGCTGTCATGAAACGTCCAAGTTCAGTGTAAATACTGATATGTCCAAGATCATTCGGAACAAGGATCTCATCAAATTTAGCATGAACCCCTTCACCGATAACAGCAATGTCATTTTGCTTATTAGCCGGTGTGTAGTCTACCCCAACACCACCTGATAAATTGATAAAGTCAAGACTAACTCCAAGTTCATTCTTGATTTCTACCGCCAATTCAAACAGTTGAGCAGCCAAGGTTGGGTAATACTCATTCGTTACTGTATTTGATGCTAAGAAAGCATGCAAGCCGAATGATTTCACTCCTTTTTCTTTAAGGTAAGCATAGCCTTTGAAGAGCTGTTCCTTAGTCATCCCAAATTTTGATTCTTCAGGATGATCCATGATATCAGTACCGAGAGAGAAGACGCCCCCTGGGTTAAAGCGCAAAGAAAGGGTTTCAGGAAGTCCTGCAGCCTCTTGCAAGAAAAAGATATCTTCGTAAGCATCAAGGTTAATTGTCGCATTAATATCACGAGCGTAAACAAACTCTTCTGCACGTGTATCATTAGACGTAAAGCTAATGGCGCTACTATCAAAACCAATTTTCTTACTCATGACAAGCTCTGTATCGGTCGCACAATCGACACCACACCCTTCTTCTTTCAAAATTTTGAGGATTGCTGGATTAGGTGTGGCCTTTACAGCAAAGAATTCTTTAAAACCTGGATTCCACGAAAAAGCTGCATTAACTGCACGTGCTGTTTCACGAATACCTTTTTCATCGTAAAGATGGAAAGGTGTGGGAAATTCTGCAGTGATTTGTTCAAGTTTATCAGCTGCAATAAAAGGTGTTTTTGTCATTTTATTCTCCATTTTTTTACAATAGTAATCCTATTATAGCATAAGAAAAGGCTTGAAACCCAATTTTCTAATAATCTCAAAGCATATTTCATGATACAATAGACCTATAACCTAAATAAAATAACGGGGGATTATTTATGAAAAAATATCTTTACTCTGGGGCTCTTGCTCTAGCAGCCATCTTAACGCTCTCAGCATGTGCCAAGCCAAAACTTGATGCCAAGCTTTCTGTTAACGAAATTGTCTATATGTCAGGAAGCGACCTCAAGCTCAAGGATGACCAAACCCTAGTCGAAGTCTCATTCAAACTCGAGAATACTTCGGAAGATATGGAAAATGAGCTCAAAACATCTGCTAAACAATTCTACCTCAAAGATAAAGATGGTAAAAAAGTCACAGCAAGCAAGCTCGACAAAAGTGACCTCCCTACTCTCTTTAACAAAAATAAGAACGTAGAGGATGCTACAGATGACTTTGGAAAGCTTGAAGCTGACGACTACAAAACTGTCTCACTCTTTTTCGAAGTTAACAACGACGAAAGCTATAAACTCTATTTTGAATCAAAGGATGAGAAGACAGAAGGACAAACTGTTTCTACTAACCTAAAAGATTTCGATGGTAAAACAACTACCAATGTTAAAAAGGCTGTTGATGCTTATTTCAACGCAGTTCTTCTAGGTGGCGAAAGCAAAGACTACAGCAAATTTGTTTCTAACGACTTGGACAAAGCTAAGGGCGAACTTAACCAATATTTCTCAGATAGCCTTCAATACAGCTATGATGCAACTGATAACATCAAACCAACCGGTGATGAAGTTCCAAAAGTTTTTGGTTGGGTTCAAACAGCTAACCGTGAACGCGGCAGCTACACTGTTGACAACATTATCGTCGCTAAAGATAAGGCAGAATTCAATGTCAGCATGTCAACTATCAGTATGAAAGCTGCAGACGACGCCTATGGTGCTAATCACCCCAATCTCACAGACGAACTTAAAAACTACCTACAAAGCAATGGTGCTAACGCTGGAAATGTCGACCAACTGACAAGACAATTCTACATGGAAACTTACCTACCGAATTCAATCAAAGAAGTAAACCCATCAGCACCAAAGACTGAAGGGACAAATATCTTTGATAATTACTCAGTCGAGCTTACCAAAAAAGACGACAAGTGGGCTTTCCCAGATAAAGATAGCTATGTCGGAAAATGGGATTACTATCCACTCTTCTACGCTTACACAGGTCAGCAAGGAACACTCACAAAAAACTATTAGACAGTAAAAAAATCAGCCATCTGGCTGATTTTTTTTACTAATTACGTCTAGCAAAGAGACGCAAGATATTCAAGAATAAGTTAATGAAATCCAAGTAAAGACTAAGTGCCATAGAAACTGCCCATCCATCTGTGACCTGACCATTGGTACCATAATAAACCTTCTTAATCATCTGGTTATCGTAGGCAATTAAACCTGAGAAAATAAGAATTGATACAATACTAATCACAAAACTCATCATGCTACTTGCAAAGAAAATATTAATCAAGCTAGCCACAATAATCCCAATCAAGGCTGCCATAAGGAACTTGGCCATGCCTGATAGATCTCGCTTAATGGTAACTCCGATAAGTGCCATGATAAAGAAAACAATGGCAGTGCTAAGGAAAGCTTGGAAAACAATGGCTTGCGTATATTGTACGATGATAAAGCTAAGTGTAAATCCATTCAGAGCAGAATAAACCAAAAATAAAGGTAGAGCCGCAGGTGTATTCCTTCTTGCAGCACCGCTAGCCAAAAAGACCAAACCAAACTCTAAAAAGAGTGCCGCCATGTAAACCCAAGAATAATTCATGAGAATGTTGACAAAAAGATGCGAAAGAGGGAAGAGCATCAGATAAGAGATGACTGCTGAAAGTCCCACTCCCATACCGACAAGACCATAAATCTTTCCGAAAAAGCGGTTCAAGCCCGCATCACTAGTTGTATAAATTGCATTTGATTCCATAGTTATCTCCTAAAAATAATGAATTATTGGTGGTGGCTTTGTAGAGTCTTGCGACGGAAAAACTTACGATTTTTGATTCGGTTTCGTAAGGGTGTCGCTGCTTCTTTAACCGCCCAATACTTATCCACCATAGTAACAATATAAGATTCCTTATACTTCGGCGGCGCAATCGTTGCTCCCCACATATGCTTGAGGATAATATCCTCTTCTTTTTTATTCAGATTAACAAGCTTTCTGGCATTACGAACAGCAATACGTGGGTGTACCCAAGCATGACTCTTGTTAAATTTAGTCACTCGCCAATCATAATAGAAAAAGTCATGTAAGAGACCACCTCGAGCTGTGCTCTTGGCATCCCAGCCAAATTTTTTAGCAATCTTATAGCTGGTGTAACTAACATTAACCGAGTGTTCTAAACGTGTCGAATGATGGTGTTGTACAATCCCATCCAATTTTTGAAAACGTGGATGAGAAATCAAATGTCCCACAACTTCCATGAATTCTTTATCATCTTCTGGTCGTTTCATAATAATACCTCATTAATGTTTCTAATGCTTCTTCATTATACCACTAGTACTTAAAATTACTTTAAAAGTCAGTTGTTTTCTCCTAAAATCATCCTTGAGACCTAGAGACTAAACATGAGAATTCCTGCTGCAACAGCAACATTCAGACTCTCCGCCTGACCTGGCATGCTAATATGTACGAGTTGATCAGCAGACTCAGCCATATCCTGACTAATTCCCTGCCCCTCATTTCCCATCACTAGGGCAAAATTGCCATCTGTATTAACTGCTTTATAGTCAACGGAAACATCGGAAAGAGTCGTTGCCAAGACGGGGATACCTTGTTTTCTGCAAGCCTCAACCATGTCAAGAATTGGTCCACGATAGATTGGAAGGTGGAAATGACTTCCCTGCATAGAACGCAAGGTCTTCTGATTATAAATATCAGCTGATTTGTCTGACAAAAAGACTCCGTCATAACCTGCGGCATCTGCTGTTCGAATCATTGTTCCTACATTACCAGGGTCCTGAACATCCTCCAAGAGCAGATACTTCCCTGAGAAAGACTTTGGCAAGGCTTGAGATTGTTTAGCAACTTCTACCACAATCCCTTGAGGTGTCTGAGTTTCACAGAGTTCCTTAAGCACCTCTGGACTAACCAACTTAACCTTAGATATATTAGCCACACGATCAGCCATTTCCTCAAGTACGAAAACTTGAAGAATCTCGGCACCGCTTGCCTTTGCTTCCTCAAAAAGATGCCATCCTTCTAAAAGATAGCTAGTTTTACGGTGCTTACGCTGCAATAATTTTCTAGCAGACTTAATGCTAGCATTTTGCTTTGATTGAATGATTTCCATACACTCATTATAGCAGAAATCCCCTGATAAATCTTGGACTTGACCGACTTTATAGCAAGGATTATACTAAAAGAAAGAGCTTTCAAAAGGAGGTCATGGACCATGCAAAAAGTACGATTATTAGTCTCAGGAAAAGTCCAAGGTGTTGGTTTTCGTTATTCAACCTATGCTCTAGCACTAGATATTGGAGATATATGCGGTCGGGTTTGGAATAATGACGACGGCACTGTTGAAATTCTAGCTCAGTCAGATAACCCTTCTAAGTTAGCTAAATTTATTCAAGAAGTTCGAAAGGGACCTTCAAAATGGTCTAAAGTAACCTATGTCGATGTGACCATGGCTAACTTCCCTAATTACAGCGATTTTCGCATGGCTAATTAAGGTCGGAGTTCCGTTTTTAACTTGTTCTCTCCCTTAAAAAAAGGTAAAATAGACAAGTATAACTAAAAAACAAAAGGAATGATATTGTGAATAAAAATCAAAAACGTCTAGCCCTGATGGGGCTTGCTGCCAGCATGCTTCTCTTTCTATCAGGATGTGTGAGCCTTGATAAGTCTGGTAATCCTACTGGTTGGGTTTGGAACCTACTTGGTCGCCCTATGAGCCACGTCATCACCTACTTCGCACATAATTTAAATCTGGGATTTGGTCTTGGCATTATCTTCGTAACCATCATTGTTCGTTTGATTATCTTGCCACTTGGTCTTCATCAATCTCGTAGCGCAGCCTACCAAGCAGCAAAACGTGAATACCTTGCGCCTATCTTAGAACCAATTAACGAACGTTTGCGCAACGCTGAAACTCAAGAAGAAAAAATGGCTGCCCAGTCTGAACTCATGCAAGCTCAGCGTGAAAACGGTCTAAGCTTGATGGGCGGTGTCGGCTGTCTTCCCCTATTGATTCAGTTCCCATTCTTCTCAGCACTCTACTATGCAGCACGTTACACTCCTGGTGTACTCAAGGATAACTTCCTCTGGTTTAACCTTGGTCACCGTGACTTCCCATTGATTATCATCATCGCAGCGCTTTACTACTTCCAATCTTGGTTGTCTATTCAACAAGTTCCTGAAGAACAACGTAAACAAATGGCAGCGACGATGTACAGTATGCCAATCATGATGATCTTCTTTGGTATTAGCTCACCTGCAGCCGTAATCCTCTACTGGTTCGTTGGTGGTATCTTCTCTATTATCCAACAGTTGATTACCAACTACATCATCAAACCTCGCTTGAAAGAAAAAGTTGCTGAAGAGTTCAAAAAGAACCCTCCAAAAGCACCTCGTACAACACCAAGCAAGCGTAAAGATGTGACACCAAAAAATACTCAAGCAATTGCGAGCAAACCAAAGAAAAACCGTAACGCCGGTAAGCAAAATCGTAAATAAGCTACAAAGCACTCTTGGAATTTTCCAAAAGTGCTTTTCTTATAGACTAATTCAGACTAACCTAATTCCTAATAGCGCCAACAAGCAAAAAAGGAGTGCGACAGAACAACTGTTTTGTCTCACTCCCACTAGTTTCAAATATTGAACACCTTAATTCCAACAGTCACTTAGGCTGTTTTTTCTACACTAAGGATTTCCACAGAGTAGCTACCTGCTGGTGATTCGATAGCGACTTTTTCGCCAACTTTCTTACCAATCAAGGCTTGAGCAATCGGACTTTCATTTGAAATCTTACCTGAGAAGATATCAGCACCGGCGGCACCAACGATATGGTAAGTATCTTTGTCGTTTGTACCAACTTCTTGAACAACAACAGTTTTACCAATTGCAACTTCGTCATTAGCAACAGCATCACTATCAACGATTTCTGCATAACGAATTTTTGTTTCAAGAATCTGAATTTGTCCTTCAACAAAGGCTTGTTCGTCTTTGGCTGCTTCATACTCAGAGTTTTCTGAAAGGTCACCATAAGAACGAGCAATCTTAATACGTTCTACAACTTCTGGACGACGGACGAGTTTGTACTCCTCCAATTCCGCTTCAAGTTGTTCTTTCTCCGCTTGTGTCATTACATATGTTTTTTCTGCCATTTTTTTCTCTTTCCTATTTTTTGAGCCCTTGGCTTTATTTTCAAAATCACTCTTTGTTTGCTTGATTTTAATGAGCCAATCAGACTATTTATCTTTTAGTTTGCTATTAATGTAAGTTTCAACGTTATGCTGATGCTCTTCATAGCTTTCAGCAAAATAGACATTACCAGTGGTTACATCTGCAACAAAGTACATGTACTTGGTAGATGATGGATTGATAACCGCTTCAATTGCAGACAGACTAGGGCTGTCCACAGGACCTGGCATCAACCCCTTATGAACATAATCATTATAAGGGGAGTCAATGTTTGTGTCAATAGTTGCATCTTCTTTCAAGGTCGTTTCCTGACCAAGTTTTCCAAGAGCATAAAGAACTGCAATATTACTTTGTAGAGCCATGTCTGAGTTAAGACGATTATAGAAGACGCTCGCAATATTTTTACGGTCGTCATCTGTAGCTCCTTCTTTTTCCACAAGAGAAGCTAGGGTCAAAATCTCATTAACATTGTGTCCGCTAGATGAAATCGTCGCATAGTAAGGTGATAGGTAGGTATCCATCGTAGACAACATTTCCTCTGCCAAAGATTCCACCGTCGTATCATCATGAATGTTATAAGTCGCTGGGAACAGATAGCCCTCTAGGACATACTTAGCATCCGTAGAATTCGGAAGGTTGGCCAACAAGGTTGGGTACTTCGCTTTCATCTTAGTAATGAAAGCATCATCCTTCATCAGCTTCAAGAAATCTTTTGCCTTAAGTCCAGTTGATGTTTTTTTGCCTTTTTTCGCTGAGGAATTAACTTCAACTGCCTTAGCAATTTGATCAATGGTGTATCCTTCTTTGACCAAGACCGTACCAAGAGATGGCTCCTGAGGTTTATCACTTCCTTTTTTCTGAAGTGCCTCAATAATTTCATCCATAGTCATGCTAGCCTGAAGGTTGTAATAACCACTTTTCAGATTTGAGATGTTTTTAAACTTGGTATAGTAATTAAAGACCTTACCAGACTTAATGACACCAGCTGATTCCAATAGTTGACCAATATAACTGCTACCTGAATTTTCAGGAATTTCAACACTAACAAACTTAGTTGAATTAACATCTTTTGCGCCAACAGCATCACTAACATAACGATAACCAAAGAATGCAGCTACTGACAAGATAAGTAGCAAGAAGATAATAATATTTCTTGCAATTTTACCAGCACGACGGTTATTTTTATTGCGTTTGTGATTTCGGTTAGAACGTGAAATCGGCTCTTCGTCGACAATATCAGCCTGTTTAACATCTTTTGGCGAAGACTTTTTCTTCTTCACTTTCTTACCTTTCTTTTTCTTAGGTTTTCCAGAGGGTTCTAGAGAAATACTCTCATCATCCTCATTACCATCAGCCACTAGCTCTGATTGAACCTTTTCTTGCGACGCTTGGTCACTTGTTGCATGATGTTCCTGCAAGAATGCTTCTTTTTGACGTTCTGAGGTCAATTTGGCCTCCAATTCTTTAGGGTCTGTATAAATAGCTTCGTTAGACTTAGCTTCAATGAGCTCCTTGGCAACATCTGCAGGAATATACTCCTCTTCAGATGCTTCGTTAAGGCTAGTTTCCCAAACCGGACGTTTAAAACGGCGTTTCGACGTTTCAGTCTCCTGAGGAATATTTACCTTTTTCTCCTCCTCAATAGGTTCTTTAGAAATAGACGCTTCATTTGAATGAGCATCAGACACTAAAGACTCAGCTTGAGAAACAGAAAACAAGCCAAGACTATCTTGTTGAGAATCTTGAGCCGTCTCAGAAGTCATAGATTTAGCGAAAGCACTGTGAGAAACAGAATGTGAACTAAAATCTTGGTTACTTACTTTATTGGACGCTGAGGTACTATGTGTTGTAGCGCTCTCAGCTGACGTTGAACGTGGTGTCTCGGGCATAGTTGCACTTTTATTATGCTCCTCCTCGCGAAGAGAACGGAGCCGTGTTGCTTCTTGTAAATCTCGAAGAATCTGATCTTTAAAGCTTAGGCTATCTTCAGCAGATTCCGAGTGTTCATTAAACTTGTCCGTCAAGGCATACCTCCTCTATAGTAACAAACGCCATTATATCTTAAAAAGTCAGTTAATGCAAATCAATTGGTCCTTTGTCACAGTAACGTAACACTGAATTCAATGGGTTTCTGGATTCTCCCAAACCATATTATACCAAGTGCTACCGCCATGATTTGATTCTGATTCTCCTTCATCAGTGAAACCATTCATCTCATAATAGGCAATCAGGTAATCATGGCAAGTCAAACTAATACCTTGGCGTTTTTGGGCGATAGCCAAATCCTTAAGCGCTGCAATCAAGGCTGTCCCAATCCCTTGCCCTTTAAAATCTTTGGAGATAGACAAACTAGTAACTGCAATAAAGCCCCCTTGACTAGTATTAGGAACCACCTTATGGAACAAGTCATCTGTAAGATAACGTTCCGCAATCACAGGCCCTTCAATGTAGCCAGCTACAACGCCATCAATTTCAGCAATTAGAAAGGTATCACAAATCGTCTTTAAACGCTCCGCAATAGCCTCTGGAGTTGCAGCCTCTTCAGGTGAAAAATTATCTTGTTCGATACGGACAACATCAGCCCAATCATCCTCTCGGGCATGTCGAATAAGCATATTAAATTCCTTTCTATTAAGAGAAAGAGCTGAGCGAAATCGCTACAGCCCTTAATATATTACATGTGTGTTTGCAAGCTTGCTAGGAGCTCTTCAAACGAGCGTTCGTAAAGTTGGATGTCCCCAGCTCCCATAAAGACATAAACAGCATTGTCATGGTCAAGGAGAGGTGAGACATTTTCAACTGTAACCACTTTGGCAGGTTTATTGATCTTAGCAGCAAGATCTTCAACCTTAACATCACCATGGTCAACTTCACGCGCTGAACCATAAATTTGCGCCAAATAAACAGCATCTGCTTCGTTCAAAGCTTCAGCAAATTCATCAAGAAGAGCAATGGTACGTGTGAAGGTATGTGGTTGGAAAATAGCAACAATCTCTTTAGATGGGTACTTTTGGCGTGCTGCATCAAGCGTTGCAATAATTTCAGTTGGATGGTGAGCAAAGTCATCGATGACAACAGTACCACTGATAATTTTTTCTGTGAAACGACGTTTAACACCTGAGAAAGTTTTAAGGTGTTCTGCAACCAAATCCATGTCGAAACCAGCTACATAGAGGGTCCCAATAACCGCAGTTGCATTCAAGATATTGTGACGACCATAGGCTGGCACATGGAATTCTCCAAGAATTTGTACATCGTGTTTTACCTTGAAATTAGACCCTGTCGTTGTACGAACAATGTCTGTTGCCATAAAGTCATCATTTTCTTCGAAACCGTAGTAATAGATTGGCGCATTGGCTGTAATCTTACGAAGGTGTGGATCCTCACCGTAAACAAAGAGTCCTTTTTGCACTTGCTTAGCATAATCATCAAAGGCAGAGAACACATCATCGATACTTGTAAAGTAATCAGGATGGTCAAAGTCAATGTTAGTGATGATTGAGTATGCTGGGTGGTATGGCATGAAATGACGTTCATATTCATCAGACTCAAAGACAAAGTATTGTGCATTAGCAGAACCTCGACCAGTTCCGTCACCGATAAGGTATGACGTGTCTGTGATATTTTTCATAACATGTGACAAGAGACCTGTTGTAGAAGTCTTACCATGTGCACCTGCCACACCAAAGCTAGTGAATTGATCCATGAAGTGACCCAAGAACTCGTGATAACGCTTAAAGCTGTAGCCATTTTTAATCGCATAAGCAACTTCAACGTTGTTGTCTTCACGAAAGGCATTTCCAGCAATCAATTCAACATCTTCTGTGATGTTTTTTTCATCGAAAGGAAGGATAGGAATACCTGCTTGCTCAAGACCACGTTGAGTGAAGTAATATTTTTCCACATCTGAACCTTGAACCTTGTGTCCCATTTGGTGGAGCATCAAAGCCAAAGCTGACATACCAGATCCTTTAATTCCAATAAAATGATAAGTTTTTGACATAGTTTCTCCTTACAATCGCACTGCGATTAGTTTGCGTCTTCTAAATGCGTCAAATTTAATTCTTGAGCAACTCGGTGTTCACGGTAAGTTTGACGTTCTGGGTAATTATAAACCTGGCTACGTTTCAAGAAGTCATAGCTATTTTTCTTGACGTTCTTACGAGATGGGTTACTAGGCTGTTGATAGGTTGGAGCCACTTCTGCCAAGATGTAAGAATCCTGTTGCAGACGATTTGCCAAGTGATGGATTTTTGAGTGTTTCCCGTTAGGTGCTAAAGTTCGCTTGATAGCACTTACAGGAGCTCCCAAGATAGATGCTGTCACTGGCCCTTTATCCGTTGTTACAGCAGCTGGCTCAACAGTAGCCTCAAAGCTTGGCTTAGCTTCTACCTTAGGCTTAGCAGTTAGTTGACGGCTATTAGTATGTTTGGTTTGTTGAACTTCTTGGCGGAGGAATTTTTGGCGTTTCTCACGGACATCACGCTTAGCCTTTTCACGGGCTTCCTCTGCATAAGTCATGCCAGCTTCTTGTGTCTCCACTCGTTTTGAAGCCTGCTTACGATTGCTAGGCTTAGCTGACAAGAAATCATAGTTCGGCAACAAATCATTGTAGTCCTTATCTTGGTAAGGGCCACGGATATTTGTGATTAAATCTTCATTTTCATATAGGCGCATAGAGACCGGTTCTTGCAAGCAAGATTCCCCGTCTGGAATCAGCGGAAATTGTCGTCTTTGGCGATGCATAAAAGACTTCCTTTCGTTTTCGAGATGATGCGTATCTTAATATAAACAATCGGGAATGTGAAGATACGTCTTGCAGTATTCTATTATAGCCTAATTCAAAAGATTTGCCTAGTAGCATTTTCACATCTTAGTAT
Organism: Streptococcus sp. 22.1; assembly: GCF_016648645.1. NCBI lineage: Bacteria > Bacillati > Bacillota > Bacilli > Lactobacillales > Streptococcaceae > Streptococcus > Streptococcus sp. 22.1. Next base: position 107,479 of record NZ_JACLQK010000005.1, read on the forward strand.
TTCAATATCAAATATAACAAATTAAGATATTACAATACCAAGAATTTCTTTAATATCCTCAACGGTCATGCTGGCACGGCTTTCATTGCCATCCAAGACAGTTGTTACAAGGTTCTTCTTGCCTTCTTGAAGCTCAATAATTTTCTCTTCAATAGTCCCTCTTGTAATCAAACGGTAAACTTCGACATTTTGTTCCTGACCTATACGATGCGCACGACTAATAGCCTGCATTTCTACCGCTGGATTCCACCAAAGGTCAATCAGAATAACCGTATCAGCACCAGTTAGATTCAGTCCCACTCCTCCTGCTTTTAGAGAAATCAAAAAGGCATCTCGGCTTCCTTGATTGAAGGCTCTGGTCATCTCTTGACGACTATCAGATGGCGTTGACCCTGTTAGCTTATAAGAGGAAATACCTAATTCTTGTAAGAGCCTCTCTGTAATATCTAACATCCCACGAAATTGTGAAAAGATAAGAACACGGTGGTCTGATTCCTTAATTTGACTAAGCAACTCTCTTAGGCTATCTAATTTTCCGCTATCTCCAGCATAGTCCATAAAAAGAGCTGGGGTATCACAGATTTGTCGTAAGCGGGTAATTCCTGACAAAATTTCCACCTTACGACGGTTGATTTCCTGATCACTTGCAGAAATTAAACCTTGCTGCATCTGTTGCAATTGCGCTAAATAGATAGCCTTTTGAGCATCTGACAATTCACTTTGGTGAGTGATTTCAATCAAATCTGGTAAATCAGGAAGGACCTCTTCTTTCCTACGTCTTAGAATAAAGGGAGAAATATACCTAGCCACTTCCTTTGGTGTTAACTTAAGGAAAGTTTTCTTAGCCGGTAAAAGTCCTGGTAGAATAATTTGGAAAATAGACCAAATCTCCAACAAATGATTTTCAATAGGCGTTCCAGATAGTGCTAAGCAATGTGGAACAGAAAAATCACGTAGATATTGGGCAATCTTTGTCTGTGTATTCTTCATGACCTGAGCCTCATCGAGAATGAGATAGTCATATTTACCAGCCTTGTAGGCATCAAAATCCTGACGGAAGGAAGCATAGCTTGTAATAATAATCTGGTGGTCTTCAGTAATGATGTCATCACGTCTTGGCTTGAGTCCATAAGAAACCGCTACATCTAACTGAGGAGCGAACTTTTTAAACTCATCCTGCCAATTGTAAATCAGGCTTGATGGTGACAAAACCAAGACTCGCTGCTCTTCTTCTAAATGTGCAGAGAGATAGGCAATGGTCTGCAAGGTTTTCCCCAACCCCATATCATCGGCCAAGATACCGCCAAAACCATAGTGATGCAACATAGATAGCCACTGAACACCCTTTTCCTGGTAGGGACGAAGGTCAGCTTCTACCTTATAAGTTGGCAAATCAAAGGTCTCTGGTTTACTCAAATGTTGCGTTAAGAGTTGGAAATCTTTTGAAAAACGAACAGAATCACTTTCTGAAAGAGCCTCCATTAATTGATAGGCAGTCAATTGATTTAGTTCTAGGTGACCTTGCCCTGAATATCGAGCTCTTAGAGTTTTGAGACTCTCACTAATACGATGCGTCGCTTCGTCAAAAACAATCAACTGACCACTACGATTGATAAAATAGGGCGAACTTTCCATCAAAGCTGCTAAAGCATGATCCACATCTTCATCGTCAAGACTTGAAAAATCAAAGGAAATATCTAATAAATTCCCCTGACGCTCTACCTGAACCTGTGGACTCTGTTCAACCCGTAAGTCACGCAACTCCTGCCCAATCAGAACCGTCCCTGTATTTTCAAATTCTGCTAGAGTATTCGTAAAGAAATCATAGAGCTCTTGACTGCTACTTAATCGTTTAGATGACTGAAAATCAGGGGTGAATTCATGCTTAGCCATCAAACGGAAAACAGCCTGCTCATGACGATAGTTACTCGTAAATCCTAAATGACTCAACTCTTGTCGATTATGGACTAGGAAACCATCAAAATCAAAGGCTAATGTAAGTATAACCTCACTGTCACCTTTCAGATCAAAGTGAAATCTCGGTGTGAAATCCTTGATATTAAATGCTTTAGGAGCTTTAACTGGTCCCATAGTCCTAAAATCAAAAAGACTAGCAGCCAAGATAACTTGTTCATCAAGATTAAAGCTGACATGCTTATTCAAATCGCTTCCGATTGGAAGAGAGCGTAAACCAACCAAAAGTTTTTGTTGTTTTCGATTCAGGCGATAAAAAATACCTTGATAAAAGAGAATACGATTATTAAAAAAGGCCTGACTATTCTTCTCAGCAACAATCAATTCAATCATCTTAGGCTCGACAGAAATATCAAACGAGAAGAGATGGGCATCAGCAGTCAAATCCTCAACCAAAAGTCGGTGATATTCGGTTCCTTCCCATTCAAACCTAAAGCCATCCAAATCTTGCATCCGTCTCAAACCTTCCTCAAAAAAACCGTAGGGGAGACAAAGATGACGTGCATTATTCGGTAAAATAAAGTCTAAATTAATCTTGGCTTCATCTGGAATCATCCGTCCTAAGAAGTCTAAAAATGCCTGTGAAGCCTGGTCAAATTGAATAAGCGATAGGGGTTCATAATAGTTCTTACCTATCTGATAATAACCCTCAGCCTCTACAAGTTTGAGAAAGGCAGGAATATCTCGAATAACATAAGAACGTTCATCTGGTAAGCGACGTAAACGTATACTCCACCAAATCTCTGAACCAAAGGTAGATTCCTCTCCCTCTACCATCAAGCTATATCTAACAGTATCATCCTCATTTAGGGAAAGGCCTTCTAAAAATAAACCACCAAAAGAGTGTCCTCGCTCTTGGCCCTGAGAGGACTCTTGTTCCTCTTCCAATTCTGCCAAGAGACGCTGGCCTTCTTTATCGTTTTTTAGATAATACTCAATCGCTGCCAAATGGGGACAATAGCCTTTTTGAGCGAAATAATCACAGTCACACGTGATTTCAGAATCATTGAGTGCATAAATTAAATGATGTTGGTCAACTGTTGTATCCAACTGAGTTTCTGAGACCTGATGAATGGTAATGAGATCCTTTTCAAAAAGTTCAATACCCTCATTACGGACTCTACCCGGCATCAATTTTGCCATAGTATTCACCCCTATCTTATCCCTCTATTATAGCACAAAATCCTTATAAACTAGGCCTTCACCAAGATAAAACAAAAAACACTCCCGAAGGAGTGTCGCAGATTATTATTCGTAATCAAGTTTATCTGAGTGACCTGAACCATTACCAACATAGTAACCTGTCTTACAGTTAATACTGAAGAGGTAAGTTCCATCTGGAAGGTACAAGTTGTAGTAACCATTACCATTGATGATGTTGACTGGCTCAAGGATGAAGTTATCTCCTGAGAAGTAACCACGTGAGTGTGAGTCATTGATGATCTTATCAAGAACACCGTCAGCCCATGTCCAAGCTGGGTTACTTGTATCTGCTACTACGTTTGCATTATAAGGCACACGTGAGCGATTACGTTGAAGGATTGATGGGTTATAATTTGTGATTCCGCGTGTTACAACTGTTGAAGCTGCAGCTGAGCCACCAGTAGTTCCTCCAGTCGCACCAGTTGAACCTGCTGAACCTGCTGAGTTAGCTGCTCCATTTTGCGCTCCAGAAGTATTTGATGCGGCCGCACCATCACCATTAGAAGCTGCTCCAGATGCGTTATCACCTGAAGGTGCAGCAGGACTAGCAGTATTAACACTTTCAGAAGCTGTCGCTGCAGACGTTGCACTCGCAGCCTTAGCTTTTTCTTCAAGTTGAGTCTTACCACCCTTAATAGCTTCTTGGACAGTGCTGTCGAGACTCGCATTTCCAGTTGTTGTTACACTTTCTGGAAGATTATTAAAGTTAGCATCTGATTTAACAGCAATAGAGGCATTATAGTTACCATCTACAAGAGCATCTGACTCAAACTGACTGTTAATCTTTTGTACAGCTTCAATTTGTTTCTTCAAGTTATCATATTTTTTCTTAGCTGCATCATAATACTTGGTTTTCTCCAATTTCTTGAGCAGCTTTTCCAAATCTGATAACTTACCAAATTGGTCATTAGCGAGTTTTGTTTGCTCGTCATCTGTGAAGAAATTCTTATACATTTCTTCAAAGGCCTTATTATCAGCAGCTGACGTATCCTTGCTTGATGATGATGTCACTGCTGAAGAAGCTGTGCTTGTTGTTTTCGCCGATTGGCTATGTGTTCCTTTATAAAGAGCATAGCTACCACCGATAATAGCTAAAGCAAGAACTGCTAGAGCACCGATAACAACACCTTTACGACGGTAAACTGGAATGTCACCATCAAAGGCACTCTTATGCGATGGTGAAATAGACTCTGAAGAGATTCTGTCTTCTGCAGATGGGCGATTAACTGCCATAGACACTTTTGGTGTTGTCTTTTCTTCATCAGCTTTTGCTCCAGTTACCCCTGCCACTGTTGATGCAATAGCTGCCAAATCAATAGTGTCTGAAATAGCAGCATCATCCAACAAAGGTTTTGAAGCTTGTGGCTCAGTACCGTCAATATTGGCAACATTGGCAACAGCAGGATTTTGTGGTTCTGGATCATCAATGTTAGCAATCAAAGGATTGTTATCATCAATATTATCTACCAATGCATCGTTATAGGCTGGCTGATTAGTTGAAGTAGATGAATCAGCGAGTGCATCACCAAGGTCAAATTTTTCTGTTTCTGACGTGATGAAACGATCAGCATTTGTTGACGTAATGATAACTTCAGAACTTTGACTTTCTGGTTCTGCAATAACCTCAGGTTCAACAGGGGCATTTGGCAACTGCTTGTCAATATGAGATTGAGTTTCATCAGCCTTGTTATCTGTAGCACCAAAACCAAATGTGACCGGTGTTACTTCTTCAGTAGCTGTTGTTGAGTTGATTGACTCATTAGCCATTGATTGACCAATCAAACCTGAATCCGCAAACTCCTGACGTTGCTTTTGAATAAAAGCATCCAAAGGTGATGTGTCGCCGTCAGCTTCAATTTTCTTTGAAAATTTTTGTGAGGCAACTTCTTCGCGGTGTTGCTTGATATACTTATCCAAAATGCTATCTGTTTCTGTTACACCAGCATTAATCTCGGCTTCTTTTCGGACAGCCTCACCGACCGTCATTTCCTTGGCATCTTGGAAATCTAGCTCTTGGCTACCTTCATAGCCATTTTGTGTTTTATCTTCTGACACGTTTAATTTACCTTTCTAGCCTCAGAACGGCGAACACGCTCTCCAAAATATTGATATAAATCAACACGGAGGGTTCCGTTATAAAGCTTACGTTTTTTATCGGCTTTCATACCGTATTTGCTTTCAAATTGTTCATCGCTGGTCAAGATAAACTTGCTCCAAGTTTTAAGTGGCGCAAAAGTTTGACCCATTTCATTATACAAGATATCCACAGCCTTGTCATCCAACAAACGCTCACCATAAGGAGGGTTTGAAATAATGACACCATTGATTTTATCTGTTTTCAGGTCCTGTAAACGCATTTGTTTCAATTTAATAACATCTTCAAGACCTGCCTCACGAGCATTGGCTTTTGCAATTTCAACCATACGGCCATCAATATCACAACCCATAATATCTAATTCAATATCGTAGTTTGCCTTGCTATCTGCTTCATCACGTACCGACTGTACTAAATCCTTATCCACCCAATTCCATGCTTCAAAGGCAAAATCACGATTAAATCCTGGTGCAATGTTCATGCCAATCATTGCAGCCTCAATACAGAAGGTCCCTGAACCACAAGTCGGGTCAATCAATGGTTTATCCGGATACCAATTACTAAGTTCAAGGATAGCAGCCGCCATATTTTCTTTAATCGGTGCTCCACCTTTATCAGTACGGTAGCCACGCTTAAAGAGACTAGCACCTGTGGTATCAATCAAAACCGTAGCCTTATCCTTCAAAATAGAGACTTCAATCTTAAATTCCGCTCCTGTTTCTTGGAGAGGCACTCCTTCTGGACGGTGGAAATACTTCTGCAATTTCTTCACGACAGCTTTTTTTGAAATCGCCTGAACAGATGGCTCATTATGAAGCTTTGATTTAACACATTTAGCCTTAGAAATTGGGAACTTTGCACCTAGCGGAAGATAATTTTCCCAGTCTAAAGCAAAAACTCCCTGAAAGAGTTCCTCAAAGGTACGTGCTGGAAATTCACCCACTACAATCTTGATACGATCTGCTGCCCTCAACCAAAGGTTAGTTTCAGCAATTGCACGAACACCACCTTGGAAACGCACCTTACCATTTTCAACCTGCGTGTCATAACCTAACTCACGCAATTCACGTCCAACCACAGCCTCAAGACCTGCTGCTGCAGTTGCTACTAATGTAAATGTTTCTTTCATTGTTATCCTTTTATCTCATTGTTACGCGTACAAACTTTCTTAACCGATAGCTTATTTCCCACTCTTTTCTTTAAATATAAAAGAGAGAATTCTTGCTAAAAGAAGGCTGAGACATGTGTCCCAGCCTCACCTATATGCAATTTTCTATAAGCCATGTTTTGTTCCAGAAGTGACTAGGTACCACTTCCTTCGATAATCATCTGTCTACTGCAAAGCAGTCAGGATGGTCCGTTCGTTTCCAGCCATCCCATGCCCCTACCAAAGTTTGGGTTGCTAGCTTGAGGGGTTTACCGCGTTCCACTTTTTAGGTTTCCCTAAAAACTCCGTCACTGTGGCACTTTCAGAGCTACTAAAACCTATCCTAAGACTTAGCCAGTTCACTCGCCGTAACTTGAAAATCAAGTCCCTAGGCTTATTAATTCACCTAGCACAAACACTACTGGCATCACAGCCAGTGCTAGCATGGACTTTCCTCATGGAAGACTAGCAACCATGCGATTATCCAAAAATTGCACAAACCAGTTTTACTCGACGATTTGTTTTCCAAAGACCTCTTTCTCCAAACGACTGATACGTTTTAAGATATCATAGTTTGAAGCCGAAGCAACATTGGCATTCGCAGGTGATGGCTCACTTGTCGCACTCGCGTATGCTGGGCGACTAGCAGGAGCTGATGAAGTCTTAGCTTTCAGTTTTGCATTTTCTTCTTGCAATTCCTTAACTAGAGCAATATAGACACCGTAATCTTTGATTACATCGTCTAGAAACTCATCAACTTCTTTTTTATCGTATCCACGCATGCTTGTTTTAAATTCTTGTTCGTAGATTTTCTTGGGCGTTAAATTAATCTTAGCCATTTTTATTCTCCAATACTTGTCTTATCTAACTTACTAATACTTTACTGTCTAATGTTTTTATGATACAGAAAAAAAGATAAAAATGCAAGTTTAAAATTCAATTATATCCTATTCCGACATGACTTCATTGAGGTCATCAAAAGTCAGTCTAGATACGGGATAACCCCTTGCTTCTAACATCATACCGTAAAAATATTTCAGATTTGTTTCATTTTCAGGTTCATAAAATAAATAAGCCTGATCTGTATTGTCAATGAGAAACTGATTAAATTGTTTAAACTGTGCTGGAGATTGGTAAGCGGGGAAGCTGTACTTGACAAAATCAACCTGCTTAAAGGCCGCTAGTTTTGTTTGATTCGCTTCATTCCAATTCTGACCATGCGTTTCAAAAGGGAAGAGGGTCGCTAACTTCAAAGGATAGTCTTTTTGAAGTTCTTTGGCTACTTCTAGTGCCCAAAATTCAAAACCGAGGTTCCCAGTAAAAATCATCCAATCCACACCATCATCCAAGAAACGCTTCAAATCACGTTTGATTGCTTTCTTGATAATGGTTACTTTAGGGTCCTTGTCTTTAAAAATACCGAGTTCAAAGCTCTTATAGCCAGTTACCAGTAGTGATGTCATTTGTTGTTTTCCTCGTTCATTTTATGGTATAATGAAGTAGTCTTTATGCATATCTTATAAAGAAGAAGGGAAAGAAATGGTAAACTATCCCCATCAGATATCTCGTAAGATAGCACAAGTACGTCCTAAAAAATCAAATAGAGTTGACTTTGCCAATCGGGGGATGAGTTTTGAATCTGCTATTAACGCGACTAATGATTACTATTTGTCGCGTGGTTTAGCCGTTATTCATAAAAAACCTACCCCTGTTCAAATTGTCAAAGTCGATTATCCCAAACGCTCACGGGCAAAGATTGTAGAAGCTTACTTTAGACAAGCTTCTACTACCGACTACTCCGGCGTTTACAAAGGATACTACATTGATTTTGAAGCCAAAGAGACACGACAAAAGACATCCATGCCTATGAAAAACTTTCATGCGCATCAAATTGAGCACATGTCTCAGGTCATCAGTCAAGATGGGATTTGCTTCGTGCTACTTCACTTCTCGACGCTTAAGGAAACCTACCTTCTGCCTGCCAAAGACTTAATCGCTTTTTATCAGATTGATAAAGGGACGAAATCAATGCCTCTTGATTATATCAAAAAAAGAGGCTATGCAATTGCAGAAGCAGCTTATCCTCAAGTTCCTTACTTAGAAATCATTGAAAAATTATTAGGTGGTAACACATAATGGCTAAATTTAATTTCAGCAACTTTAAAGAATCACTTAACGGTTTGACTAAACGTGCTAAAAACATCAAGGTCAAGCGTTCAGATTCTTCTCGCTATGGCAAAGGAAAACGCTCTGCCGCTTCAGACCAAAGTTTGGGCTGGCGTATTGCAAAATACGGATTTATTGGACTGCTTACTTTCTTTGTAGTCTGTGTCATCGCTGGTGGTAGCCTCTTTGCCTACTATGTTAGCAGTGTTCCTAAACTTACCGAGAACAAACTGCAATCAACAAACTCAAGTAAGATTTACGACGCTAATGGTAGTCTTGTTGCCGACTTGGGAGCTGAGAAACGTGAGAGTGCATCAACAGATGAAATTCCAACAACTCTAGTTAATGCCATCACCTCTATCGAGGATAAACGTTTCTTCACTCACCGTGGGATTGACGTCTACCGTATCATGGGGGCAGCTGTTAACAACCTTCGTCGTAGCAGCACCCAAGGGGGGTCTACGCTCGACCAACAGTTGATTAAGTTGGCTTACTTCTCAACTAACACTTCTGACCAAACCCTTAAACGTAAGTCACAAGAAATCTGGTTGTCACTCCAAATGGAGCGTCAATTCACTAAACAAGAAATCTTGACCTTCTATATTAATAAGGTTTATATGGGTAATGGTTACTACGGTATGAAGACTGCAGCTAAATCTTACTTTGGTAAGGACTTGAGCGACCTCTCTGTTGCCCAAGCAGCTCTTCTTGCTGGTATTCCACAAGCACCAACACAATATGACCCTTATGCTAATCCAGATGCTGCCAAAGAACGTCGTAACACTGTTCTTGACGAAATGTATGAAGACAAGAATATTTCTAAAGAAGAGTACGAGCAAGCTAAAGCAACTGATGTATCAGATGGCCTTCTTCCACTTACGAAGAAAGCTAGCTATGAGCCATACTTAGATAACTACATCAAACAAGTTATTGAACAGGTATCTACCGATGCCAACGCTGATATTTACTCAGCAGGTCTCGACGTCTACACTAACCTTAATCCAGATATTCAAAAATATATCTGGAACGTCTATAATACTAACGACTACGTATACTATCCAAACGATAGTCTCCAAGTTGCTTCTACTATTATTGATGTTACTAATGGTCGTGTCGTTGCCCAATTGGGTTCACGTCACCAAGACGAAAACATTGCACTTGGTACCAACCAAGCTGTTCAAACAGACCGTGACTGGGGTTCTACAATGAAACCAATCACTGACTATGCTCCTGCTATTGAAAAAGGTGTTTATACAAACACTGGTACGACTGTTTACGATAATCCTTACAATTTCCCAGGTTCTTCAACACCAGTTTACAACTGGGACCGTAAGTATTACGGAAGCATTTCATTGACTTATGCACTTCAACAATCACGTAACGTTACAGCCGTTAAAGCTCTCCAAGCTGCTGGTTTGGAATATGCTCAATCCTTCTTGAAGGATTTGGGTATCGAGTATCCAGAAATGTACTACTCAAATGCCATCTCATCTTCAACATCATCATCAGATTCTAAGTATGGTGCATCAAGTGAGAAGATGGCCGCAGCTTATGCAGCCTTTGCAAATGGTGGTACTTACTATAAACCTTCTTACATTAAATCAATCAAGTTTGAAGATGGTTCAACTAAATCATTTGATTCTAAAGGTGTCGAAGCCATGTCACCACAAACAGCCTACATGATGTCAAGTATGTTGAAACAAGTATTGACAGGTGGTACAGCAACTGAAGCTTATGTTCCTGGTACAATCAATGCTGGTAAGACTGGTACATCTAACTACGGTGACGATGAGTACTATAAAGTACAAAAAGAAAGTGGTGTCTATGCTGACCTTATGGTTCCGGATGAAACTTTCGTTGGTTACAATACTAAGTATGCAATGGCGATTTGGACAGGTTACAAAAACCGTAAAACACCACTTTATGGTTCAGACCTTGATATCGCTAAACAAATCTACGGTGTAACAAGTAGCTACCTTAACCAGATGTATGGTGCTGGTTCTGAAGATTTTGAAATGCCTAGTGGTGTTTATAACAATGGTAGCTATGTCTTCCTTACTGGTTCTTCAACATCAAATGTTTACACAGGATCACTAGGAACATCTAGCTCATCATCAAGTTCGGACGCCAGCCAAAGCAGTGACTCATCAAGTTCACAAGATAGTCAACAGTATGGGCCTGATGCTTCAACAAATCCATCGACATCGGCCTCTAACGGCTCTGAGCATTCGAATTCAAACACTGCTACAGCAGAAGAATAAGAAATAAGAAGGGTTATCCGATTGGATAACTCTTTTTTTACTGATAAATTTTAAAGAAACTACGAAAAACCACTGGAATCATTTCCCAGTGGTTTCATTTATTGTCTTATTTTGAAGCAAGGGCTCCCATTGGGTCCCAAGGAGCAAGTACTTGTGGCTCTGCTTCATAGGCTGCTAATTCTTCAGCTGTAAGGAAGTCTTTACGGACAACGATTTGATAAGTGTATTCATCCATCCAGGCATCAGAAGCGACAAAGTAACCTTTTTGTCCGACCTTGTCTCCCCAAGAGTTTTCAACCTTCCATTTAACAGGTTTGCCATCGACATCCAAATCAACCCCAGTCAATACCATGGCATGAGTCATGAGAGATTCACTGTAGTCCAAACGTCCTGCCTTATCTTGAGTTAAGTTAATATCCATGCTAGCTGTAAAGTCATAAACATTAGTTGCAAGAATACCTTTTTGACGGTCTGAAACTTGACCAACATCTGAACCAAACCAAACAGTTTCTCCAGATTTCATCTGTGCAATAGCAAGCTCTTTGAAACGGTCCATTGGGAGGTTGATATAACGAACACTTGGTGCACCTACAACATTACCCAACATCTCAACAGTATAAGATTTTCCGTAAGGTTTATCAGCTGTTGGGGCGTTGATAACTGACACATAGTCACTGAGTTTGAGACCCACATATTTTTCAAAGAATGCTTGTGGTGTGATATTTTTCTCAGATTGATAGTTGTCATCCTTATCTCGGTAGGCAAAATCAAACTGACGTGGTGGTAAACCGAGAGTCATAGCAAGATAATTGAAAATTTCTTGAAGAAGCTCTTCCTTCTTAGCTTGAACAGTAGCTTGATCAGCACTACTGGCAATCAGATCACGTAAAATTTGAGCATCTTGACGAAGGAGCTTATTGAGGTATTGATTAAGCTCACGACTATTGCTTGAAGCTACAGATTCTGGATAAACCGATTTTGGTACAACACCGTATTTTTCAAAAAGTGATACGACCATATCCCATTGTCCACCATCTTGTTGAGGGGTATCCAAAAGGAATTTAACCTTACGACTGCCAATCTCTTGATCTGCTGTAGCAATGATTTGTTCCAAGAACCAGTTTGATTTTTCATACTTGTCCCAGAAGAAGGTGTGGGCTTGAGAAAGCTCGAAACTTTCCAATTTGAAATCTGAAATCAATTTGTGACGGAAAGTATTTAGCGCCGCAAACATCCAGCAACGTCCTGAAGCTTTCTGGTTAGACACCTCATCTTTAGTCAAATCGATTGAGAAAACATGGTCGTTTTCAACTTCTGATTGACGTGTTTCGATGGATTTGAGCAAGCCATTATGAGTTACAGCATTCTCAATAGCACTGTACTTGGCATTGGCCTCATAGTCTGCAAATAGTTTATCTGTGAAATCTGTTGATAGTGAAGTCATAAGATTCCTCCTTTTAAGCCTTATTCCTCTCTATTTTATCACTAATTTCTGAAAATTCAATTTAAAAATAACCCTAGGTTTGACCTAGAGTTACGACAATCTTATTCCACTTTATCAAACTGCGTTTCAGGTGCTAGTTTCGTTGGTTGACAAGACATGATAAGGAGGACAATGCTTCCAATCAATGAGAAGATAACCAAGATTGGTACAAGCCCTATATAACTTAGAAGTACCCAAGCCGGATGAAAGCCTGCATCTCTTAAACGACGGATTTGTAGAGACAATTGAGGGATAAGTTCAATTAAGCTAAAAAGCATTAGTGGCCAAGCATAGGTAATAATTATTTTTTGCAGTTCAGTCTGATTATTCAACAGAGCTGGATCACTAAGGTCGACATTACTGAAGAAAGGAATAAGAACACAAAAAACAGTAAGAATAGTGATAATAATGACATTAACCAAGTAAGCCCACCAGTAGTCTGGACGAGTCGAACGTCCGCTAAAGTCAAAGGCACGTTTCCAAAAATCAATATAAGCTTTGATCATAATTCATTTCTCCTCTTATTTCCAAAACTCATCAAAAATAGTGATTGGCAAGTGACGTTTGTGTTGACCTTTACGCCACCAATTCTCAATAGTATCCTGGGCTTTGGCTGATACTTCCTTGCCTTCAAGGTAATCATCAATTTCACGGTAGGTCACACCAAGTGCCACTTCATCAGCGATTCCTGGTTTATCCTCTTCCAAGTCCGCTGTTGGCACTTTTTCATAAAGGACCTTGTCCGCACCAAGTTCTGCAAGAAGAGCTGCACCTTGACGCTTGTTTAGACGAAAGAGCGGCAAAATATCCGCACCACCATCGCCAAATTTTGTGAAGAAGCCAGTAAGGTTTTCAGCGGCGTGGTCTGTCCCGATAACTGCCCCACTATTTTCTCCCGCAACCGCATATTGGGTAATCATACGTTGACGGGCCTTGATATTACCCTTGTTAAAGTCAGAAACGGTTACGCCTGCCTTGGCAAGTTCCGCAACCTGACCATCAACAGCTTCTTTGATGTTAACCACAAGACTCACATCTGGCTTGATAAAAGCAAGAGCACGTTGGGCATCATCTTCATCTGCTTGGACACCGTATGGTAAACGAATGGCGATAAACTGATAGTCTTTTCCTGTCTCTGCACGGAGCTCTTCAACCGCAAGTTGTGCTAGACGGCCAGCCAATGTAGAATCCTGACCTCCTGAAATTCCCAAAACATAGGTTTTTAGGAAAGGATGCTTTAGCATGTAGGCCTTCAAAAAATCAACAGATTTTCGAATCTCTTCTTTTGGATCAATGCTAGGTTTAACACCTAGTTGAGCAATAATAGTTTCTTGCAAAGTCATAATCTCTCCTTTTACTCTGACAAGTCATGGGCTTTCTTACGGACATTATCAATCAAGGTCATCTTGTTATCCCAGACATCTTTAGCCAAGTCAACTGGATAATCTTGAGGGTTAAGCACGCGCTTGTACTCATTCCAAAGTTCGTCCAATTCCTTAGTCGCATAAGCCTTGATTTCATTAAGACTTGGTAAGTCATAGATCAGTTGCCCCTTGTCGTAGATTGGGACCAAGAGTGGCACTGCATCAAAATCACGAACAGTCTTATTGATGTAGGTATATGTTGGGTGGAACATATTAATTTCATCTAAAGCATTAACATCCGTATCTGCGAAAGTGATATAGTCACCTTCTGATTTGCCCTTAGCACGACTCGTAATACGCCAAACTTGCTTCTTACCTGGTGTCGAAACCTTCTCAGCATTATTGGACAACTTGATAGTATCATGCATGACTCCCTGATCATCCTCGATTGAAACAATCTTGTAGACAGCACCCAAGGCTGGTTGGTCATAGGCAGTGATAAGCTTAGTACCTACTCCCCAAACATCAATCTTAGCCTTCTGCATCTTCAAGTTAAGGATAGTATTTTCATCAAGGTCGTTTGAAGCGTAAATCTTGGCATCAGGGAAACCAGCTGCATCCAGTTGCTTACGGACCTGCTTCGATAGATAAGCCAAGTCACCTGAATCAAGACGAACACCCAAGAAATTAATCTTATCACCTAGCTCTTTAGCGACACGGATAGCATTAGGTACACCAATCTTAAGGGTGTCATAGGTATCTACAAGGAATACACAGTCCTTATGAGTAGATGCATAGGCTTTAAAGGCATCATAATCGTTACCATAAGCTTGAACAAGAGCATGGGCATGTGTACCAGAAACTGGGATGCCAAAAATCTTACCGGCACGTACATTTGACGTTGCATCAGCACCACCAATCACGGCTGCACGCGTTCCCCAGATTGCTGCATCCATCTCTTGTGCACGACGTGTCCCAAATTCTAACAGAGGAGCATCCTCAATGACAGAACGAATACGAGCTGCCTTAGTAGCAATCAGAATCTGGTAATTGAGGATATTTAGCAAGGCAGTCTCTACTAGCTGACACTGAGCCAAGGGACCTTCCACTTGGAAAATCGGTTCATTAGCAAATACCAAATCACCCTCAAGGGCCGAATTGATAGTCAACTCGAGTTTTAGGTTGGCTAGATAGTCCAGAAAATCCTCAGGATAACCTAAATCTTTTAGATAAGCAATATCAGTTTCTGAGAAGGTCAGATTTTCAAGATAGTTGACAATACGCTCCAGACCTGCGAATACAGCAAAGCCATTTTTAAACGGAAGTTGACGGAAATAAACTTCGAAAACGGCCTTTTTATTGTGAATACCTTGGTTAAAGTAAACCTGCATCATATTGATTTGATACAAGTCAGTGTGCAAGGTTAAACTGTCATCTTTATACATGGAATTCCTCCTATCGAATAGGTACTTCTTTTTTTGTTATTAATAGCCTGTATATGCTGACTATTATAGCATTTTTGAGCAATTGTCTCCACTTTTCAGAAAGTTAATTATTGTTTGGATTTTCTGAATTTTCTAATGCTTGTTTTAACAAAAAAAGAGTAGCCTAGGGAGACTACTCTTCATTTCTATTCATATCTTAGGGACTCGACAGGATCCATTTTACTGATTTTACGGGCTGGAAGGTAGGCTGACACATAGCCCATCAAGAGTGAGAAGCCAAACATGATGAGAATTGAGGGCAGATTTAGGTCAAACACCTTGCTGACACTTGGGTAGAGATGTGAAACAATCATGTTGGCCAAGCTTCCAATTCCCTGCGATACAAGGAGGGCAAGAGCTAGTGAGATACCCGTAATCCAAAGTGCCTCATAAACAAAGATAGCTTTCACGTCACGATTAAGGTAACCGACGGCCTTCATAACACCAATCTCTTTTGAGCGTTGCATGATGTTAATATAGATGATAATTCCAATCATGACAGCTGAAACTAGGATAGCTTGTGACGAAAGGATAATCAAGAGGGCCTGAATCACACGGATGAATTTAATAATGACATCTAGAATAGCCTGCTGTGAAAGAACCAGATACTTCTTGTTTTTCTGCAATTTTTTAGTGACTTCCTTAGTTTTGGCTGGATCTTTGAGCTCCAAAAGCATGTAAGAGACTGTTTTGGTAAAGCCATTTTCTTTGAGCAATTCTTCCAATTGTTTAGCTGGCATATAGCTATTGCTCTCTTCAGCATCCTCGCTGTCATCAACAATACGGACAATCTTAGTCTTGATATCCGCTACTTTAGTTCCCTCAGCAGTATTTTCAACAATCTGAGCTGAAATTTCTTTACCGATAAAGTCTTTAGCCTTGAGCTTCTTCCCTGTTTCTTGGTTGTAGCGTTTGACAAAACTCATCGGAAGGGTTAAGCCATTTTCATCTTCAGATTTAAAAGGTTTCCCAGCTGAAATTTTATCCTTATCATTGCGAGATGTAGAGATTTTTGTGTTCTTGTAAAGACTGATAACCTGAGAATAGTTAGGAAGGTCCTTACTGAAATCCATGGTCTTGCCATCAAGGGTAAGACTTGCCATATTCATTCCAAAGGGACTCTCCAAATACTTAATGTCATCACTCTTAATCTGATTACGAATAAACTTCTCATCATCCGCATTTAGAACCCCTCTGGCTGCTGATTTAGCACTAAGACTGATCTGAATTTGGGATGGAATGTTGCCACCATCGGTACTGTCATTAATCATACCAACAATAGCATTTCCCAAACCAAAGGAAATTAGGACACCGATAAAACCAATGGAAGTTGCCGTCGCAATCAAAAGATTACGCCACTTACGTTCCATAAAGTTGTTCAATGACAATTTGAGCTTGTTCTTGAGGGTCAACCCCTTATTTTTCGATTGTTTCAACGACTTCACCATCCTTCATTTTAATGACAACATCCGCATAATCCGCCACTTCAGGGTTATGGGTTACGATAATCACAGTTTTACCTGCCTCGGCTAGCTCTTTAAAAATGTCGAGAACATTTTCCTGAGACTGAGAATCAAGAGAACCTGTCGGTTCATCAGCCACAATCATTTCTGGATTATTGACTAGGGCACGGGCAATGGCCACACGTTGTTTTTGCCCACCAGAAAGCTGCTTAACATTTTTCTTGATAAAGTCTCCGATTCCAAGACGGCTAAGCTCCCTTTCCGCAATCTCGGCCATCTCTTTATCAGTCATATTTTTAACGTAAAGAGGCATCTTGACATTTTCAAGGACTGATTGATGAGAGATAAGATTGAAATTTTGAAAGACGAAGCCAATGTGAGCCTTTCTAAAATAGGTCAAGTCACGCTCTGAAAAATCTCTCATGTTTTGATTTTTGAAATAAAGATTTCCTTGATACTGACTATCCAAGCCACTAATAATACTAAGCAGACTGGTCTTACCACAGCCAGATGGACCGTAGATAGCAGTAATCTTTCCTGGTGCAATCTCAAGTGTAACATCGTTCAAAGCGCGCTCTTGGTTCGTACCGTCGAGATTATAGTACTTTGAGATGTGGTCGATGGTTAAAATGGACATGATTTCCTCCGTAAATTTGATTTAAGTTAGAATTTAATTAGTTTATATCTGATTATCTGCAAGAAAATTTCAAGCAAAATAGCAGAAACAGTTAACTAATCGCCTTCTAAAACGATACATTAATTATAAGCATTAAATGATTATAAAAATAGTGACATAAATGTCACTATGGCATGAAAAAAGCCAAAGTCCCTAAGACTTTGGCTTTAGTTTATTGACAATAAATACGAATAGCTTCTGCGAGAAAAGTGGCAGTCCCTGCTCCTCCAACTTTATCAATAAAACTAGAAAAGCGATTATCTGTTTGATACATCTGACCGAGACCAGCTAATACCGTTTGGTCACATGGATAAAAATGCTGACTAATATAGTCATGTAACACCTTTACTTGCTCCTGAACACTATTGTCACCAGGATTAGACTCCTTGAGCTGTCCAAAGGTAGACATGATTGCAGTCATCTCTTTGGTAACTTCAGGGAAGGACTCCTCTCCCTTAGCCGCAAAAGCTTGATAAGCTTCTGTCTGGCCCCATCTAGCCTGAGCTTCTTCCTGAAAGGCTTCTACAGCTTTTTGATCAAATGCTTCAAATGACATTTCTTCTTCCTCCATTTGTAAGGCCTTGGCATGAGCTATGACGGCTTCCAACCGGGACTTTTTCAGCTCTAAGAGCTTAATCTGATCCCTAAGCGCTTGAACTTTGTCATAACCTGGTTGACCTACGATTTCCTTAATTTTTTTGAGAGGAAAGTCTAACTCACGGTAAAGCAATATTTCCTGCAAACGGACAACCGCATCGCGATTATAGTAACGGCAACCATTTTCAGCAACAACTGATGGTTTCAGCAAATCAATTTCGTCATAATAATGAAGGGTGCGCACACTGACACCTGATAGTTGGCTCACTTCTTTTACAGATTTCATTAGAACTCCTCTCTGATTAAGAGTATAGGCTATGACGTGGCGTGAGGGTCAAGAGGAAAAAGAGTATTTTTGAAGTTTACTATAATTTATTACTTTTCTTTCTTTTTCTGGCTTCGACGATGTAGTAAAGCTTGATTAATACGCTGTGTTCTCATATGCATTTGCCAAATGAGATAAAGCCAGATAATACTATAAACGGAAATGAAAACAATCCAGATAGCAGGGTTCGTTAAAGCCTCATACCAGCCTGATAGTAGGCAAGTCAGTGTAAGTACAATCGCCGTCAACAAGAAATGCAAGATTACTCTAAGTCTGTACGACATGCGGTCAAGCTCTTCCAAAATCCACGAGAGCATTCCCATCAAACCACTCATCATAAAGAGGGCTAAAATATTCCCAACACTAACTTTGGGATAGATAAGCTGCGGAAATAATTGACCAAGTAAAAGGAGTGCAAGGTAAAAGAACGATCCCGTTCTCACGCCGGATACAAAATAAGCAATTAAACGTTTCATTGGTTCCTCCTACACCCCTAAATAATCCATCAAGGATTTGACATATTTTCGGCTGACACTGGACTTCACTCCACCTGTCATTTTAGCCATCATATTGCCAGAAAAACTATCTGATAGGGACTCCAAATGGTCTATATTCATAACAGCATGACGTGATATCTGTAAAAAACTTCGACGATTGATGCGATGCTGAAAGTTTGTCAGTGTCTCTCTCATCGTATAGGTATTGTTTACGGTATAAATCGTTAACACATTCTTATCAATCTCAGCTAGGATAATGTCATCAATTTTTACCATAACCAAATGATCATCCGTTTTAATAGGAATCACCACTTGATTTACAACTGAAAATTGTTCGAGATAATCCATTACCTCTCGTGCTTGATCAGACAATCGCTCTGCTTGGATGACCACACAGGGATCCTTTGCCGAAATATCTGATTTTTCTTCAAAACGAAGTTTCATTCCTATTCCAACTCTCACTTATTTTTTCTGGCTAGTTCTTTTCACTAAAACAATCCAAAGAATACTTGCTAGAAGAATACCTCCTAACACTATAAGGTAAGTATTTTCCTTTGTCAACAAACCTTGCCACTTGAGCTGAATGCCCATTTTTTCTCGAAACTCTTGAAGAAGGTTATCTTGACCTTTAAAGGTCTCACTTAATGTTTCTTTCATGAGGACTTGCCGATAAAGTGCAGCAATATAAGTTGCTGGAGTACATTTCATTAGTAGTTGTGCAAAATCAGGTAGAACGCCCAAAGGTACATAAGTTCCTACCAAAAAACCAGAAGCTGTCCCCACTATGGTCGCAAACTTTCCAAGACTGTCTACGGATTGGAAAAAGTAAACAAAAATGGCATTCACTAAGCTAGAAAGCACGCTACTAAGCAGCATAATGAGGAGAAGTTCGGGTAGTATGGATAATTTTGGAACTTCTCTAAAATAGCCACACATCAGCACATACATAAGGACCTGCATGGCAAAAGAAATGATGATTGCACTCGCTAGATACGAAAATGGTAACCGCCACTTCCCTTGATTCGATAAATAAAGATCCTTATCTACTTGATGTTCACGGTCCTTTACCAACTGAGTTAGGGCAGCCAGACTCGTCGTAATCCCTGTCACAGCTAGCGTCCCACTCATCAACCAATTATTTAACAAAGGGCCACTATTGGGGAGCTGAGCCCAAGCATCTGTTAGATTTTTTTGAAGAAAAATAATATAAAGAATAAAGGAAATCAAGGCACCCAACAGAGAGAAGAAAACTCCTGAACGATTCCTGAAGTACAATAGAAAATTTCGCTTTAGTAAGGCTATCATTAGCGAACCTCCCTTCCTGTAAGTGCAATAAAGGCATCATCCATGGTCCCTGGACGAAACTCAAAATGGGCTATTCTATCTCCAACTTGCGCCAGGTAATCAATGGCTTGCCTTTCACTCTCAGGTTGAAAAACATACTCTAATGGTCCCTGTCGCTCCACTGACATTCCCGAAGTTTTAAGACTTTCTATCTGCTGCATCTCCTTGAAACGAATCTTCAAGATGTTTCTTGCATACTGGCTCTTAATATCTAATGCCGATCCCTGAGCGATCACTTTCCCATGGTCCACAATATAAATCTGATCAGCTTCATCTGCTTCGTCAAGATAATGCGTGGTCAGTACAACGGTCATCCCCTCTTCTCTCTGCAATTGATAGAGCAAATCCCAAATAGACTTCCGGGTTTGAATGTCTAAACCTGTCGTTGGTTCGTCTAAGAAAAGAATATCTGGTTGTGAGAGCAGGGCACGCGCAATGTCAACCCGACGCTTTTGGCCACCTGAAAGAGTCCCATATTTCTGTTTTTGGAAAGCTGATAGGCCTAGCCGATCAATAAGATCAGACACACGATCGGGTTTTAAGCCTTTATACTGTTTCGCACGAATGGTCAGATTTTCCCTAACCGTCAGCATCTCATCTAAAACACTGGTTTGGAAGACCACACCAATTTTAGTACCTGGTTCGTAGATGATTTCACCTTTCGTTGGCTGTTTCAAACCAATCAACATGGAAATCGTCGTTGATTTCCCCGCCCCATTTGGTCCTAGAATTGCATTGAAGGTCCCTCTTTTAAATTGTAATTGAATATTATCAACAGCAAGGTGGTTCCCATACCGTTTGCTTATGTTTTTAGCTTGTAATATCATGTTCTCTCTCCTTTTGATAGAACCAGTCTAGCAAAAAAGCCGTTTAAAAAACGGCTTTGGGGGATAAGTGGTCAAAATGAAGAGCTAAGTGGCGATACGGAAGAGATTAAAATGAGGAGAAAATTTATTGCAGCCATTCTTTTCCCCATTGATTCAAGTCCTTTAAAATCGGCATCAGTGACTTGCCTTTTTCTGTCAGCCCATATTCTGTATGGAGTGGCATAGTTTCAAAATCATATTTCTCAACCAATTGGTTCTCTATTAAAACATCTAGTCCACGTGTCAAACTGATAGTTGTAATCCCTTCAACTTCTCTTCTCAATTGATTGAAACGAACTTTCTTATGCTTGTTTATAACCCATAATATATTCATTCTCCATTTCCCACCAACCACATCTAAGACCCGAGACATACTGCAATTCCAGTTTTTATTTGTTAACATTTTTTCTCCTTACAAAAATGTGCCTACTATTCAATTTGTTTGTAGAGTATTATAATCTATTTATCATTCATTTTAAAGGAGTCACTTATGTTTATTGTAAATCTTACCTATATTAAGCCCCTTGATGCAGTTGAAAAATACTTAGAAAAACACATAGATTTTTTAAATCAGTATTATACAAAAGGTCTTTTTATTGCATCTGGAAGGAAAAATCCAAGAACCGGTGGTATCATTCTCGTGAGAGCTAAAAATAAAGAAGCTGTTCAAAAAATCATTACACACGATCCATTCTATCAAAATGAGATTGCTCAATATGAAATCATTGAATTTGAGGCAAGTAAGTATTGTCCAGAATTTGAAACTATCATCAGTAAAACTTTTGATGATAAGTCACTAGATTAGGAAATAGTTGAAATCTATTCTTCAATACTAGTAAAACAGCTCCTTTCTATTTAGAAAAGAGCTGTTTCTATAAAGAGAAACACATTAATGTCCTTTATGCTTGTCTCTTCGTTTTTGCTGTTTGCGTTCAAATTTCTCTTGTTTGAACAATTGTTTTTGGACACTAGATTGATGTTTTGAAATCTTTTTCCTTGCCTCATACTGCAACTGCAATAGTTCTTTCGACTTAGAAGAAACTTTCTGCTTTACTTGTTTCTTCACAGCTCGCTGTAATCGTTTAGGATTCTTGATTTTTACATGTTGCTTAACTATAGCTTCTGGACTAAAAGATAACTGAGTAAACTGAGTCTGTAAAATCTCTAGAATTTCATCATCTTTTGGCTCCTGACCAAATGTCACACGACAAACTTTATAAGTTTCTCGATACACTTGTTCGAACAAACCATGCCAAAAACCATCTTCAAAATAAACTGTCAATCCAATTGAAATTGTTTCCACGACAGCACCTCCTTAAATCTATCCCTAAGAATGGACAACCAAGGAGGAAGGTTACTGATAGGCTTGCCTACGTCTGGACTACCAACCAGAACTGTGTTTTTATCTTAGTTGGGACTATTATAGCATATTTATAATCTTATGTTATCGCTTCTTCAAATGCCTATCAAAAAAATGAATTGTAGCCAACCAAGAATCCTTACTCTCTTTCATCAGTAAACGCCAATCTTTTCGATAGCGATGATTGGGTTGATAAGCCACTGTCAACATGTGACCTGTTTCATGATATTTTTTAAATGTAATGTGGTGTCCTTTATAATGTGAGACAATATCATCAATTGCTGACGAGGCATCCCATATTTCATCAACAGTACTTCCGAGCAGTAAGATTGGTGAATACATTTGACCAATATCTATCCTAGCAGAGCAATCTTTAGGGAAGGATTTTTTTAAAAGTTTGCTGAACAGATAATCTCTAAGTCGAAACTTTTGATAAGGAAGTTCTTTTTGCAAATGCGTCCAAGAAGAAGTATGAGAGTTCCATTTTCCTTTTATCCCTTCATATACCACATCAGAGGGTGAATTTAGTACCAAACATTGAACGTCATTAAAAATGCTCTCCTCAGCTAAAACTAACTCTGCTCCCTTAGAACGTCCATAGAGTCCAATTTTTTCACTATCTACTTGAGGATGCTGACGTAGATAATACTTTGCTTCCACAAGGCACTCTAAAGGAATACGTTCCAAATGTTTTGGCAACCCCTCTAAACCAAAGTAGGCAACTGCTAGGCAAATATAACCTCTAGAAGATAAAAGCTGAGCTATATTCTGTGCCTTTTCAATCCTTCCTTCACTACCGCTCACAATAATCAATGCTGGTGCTTTCATTGCCTTTTTATCATAAAAGAGTCTCCCTTGAAAATGTTTCCCGTAAATATCTTGATGACTAATTTGCGAACTCATGTAATGTCTTGTGAAAGTTCTCTCTGCGACGACAGTATTACCTTGTATAATTTTGATTTCCACAAAAAAGTGATCTAATAAGGGAATTTTAGAAAGAGAGTTTGGAAGTTTCTTTTTCCTATTGGTCAAAGGTTTGGCATTAAAGAATAACCCCATTGTTGCAATATCTTCATAAGAGCCAGAACAAGATGGAGTTTGTGAAATATCAATAATACCATTCTTATCTGATACAAAAGTCGCTGCTGATTTCCATAAAACATCATGAGCTAAAAGCATGGGAGCATTGATACAATAATAATCGGATAGAAACATTTCGACTCGATATATTTCTCTTGGTTTTAAGCCATCGATGACAATATTAAAAGATTCGTCTGCTAAATCAGACTCTGAGATCAGTTCAATTTTTATATTCATATCTTCCTCTTTTTTGTTAATACAATTAACAATATAGTTTTAAAATTACCGTGATTTTTACCACGGTAATTCTTGCCATACCTTTTCAACATCATCCATCAATTTCATAACCATTTGAAGATCCTCCTCACTATAGTTTCTTAAAACTGAAAAAATGGCTGTCTCAATATGTTCTTGCTGCTCTTTATGGATATTAAAAACGTCAACCCCTTTTTGGGATAATATCAGATATTTATTTTTTTCATTATCTGGTGCAAATTCAAAAGAAACGAGATCTTTCTTGGTTAAACGTCTAACACTCTGAGTAATGGCACTCCTAGAGACTTCAAGTAACTCAGATAATTTCACTAAATTCACAGGCTGATTCCGACCTATTAGGTCAATCAAATGGACTTCATTAATAGTGATTGATTTATCAATACTGTTCCGATGTTGATCTTTTTTCAACTGTTCAAATGCTAAAACAAAACTGTTAAAACGATTATTAAACTTATGCAGTTCTTTCTTATTCATAGTGTCCCTCTTTTTGTTAACAACATTAACAAAACTACTATTTCTTGTCAAGCTGAGCCTAAAAAAATCCTCCAGAGCTAAGCTCCAAAGGATTTATTTTTATTTTACAACAATATTAACGAGTTTATTAGGTACCGCAATCACTTTCACGATTTCCTTGCCATCAATCTCTGCTTTGACTTTTTCATTAGCAAGAGCGACTTCTTGCAACTCTTCACGTGAAAGGTCTTTAGCAACCATGAGTTTGGCACGGACTTTACCTTTGATTTGAACGACGATTTCGATTTCGTCTTCAACCAATTTGCTTTCATCCCATGTTGGCCAAGCTACATAAGAGATAGACTCACCTGTTTCTGCGACTGTTTGCCAGAGTTCTTCCGCCAAGTGAGGCGCAAATGGGGCAATCAATTGGATAAAGCCTTTGGCGTAATCCACATAGAGTTTATCTTCCTTATTGGCAGCATTAACAAAGACCATGAGCTGAGCAATGGCTGTGTTGAATTTCATAGACTCGATTTGCTCAGTAACAGATTTAACAGTTTCGTTATAAACCTTGTCAAGAGCGCCATTGTTTTCCGCAACAATCTCTTTACTTGTAATCAAACGGTAAACACGGTCTAGGAATTTACGGCTTCCTTCCAAACCTTCTTCAGACCAAGCGATTGAAGCATCGAGTGGTCCCATGAACATTTCATAGACACGAAGGGTATCAGCACCGTATTGTTCCACCACATCGTCTGGGTTGACAACGTTCTTGAGGGATTTAGACATCTTGGCTGGTGCTTGCTCCAACTCTTCCCCTGTTTCCACATGGAAGAAGGAACCGTCACGTTTTTCAACCTTGTCAGTTGCCACAAGAGCTCCACGGTGATCACGGTAACTTGTTCCCAAGATCATTCCTTGGTTGAAGAGTTTTTGGAATGGCTCCTTAGTAGGTACAACACCAAGGTCATAGAGGAATTTGTGCCAGAAACGAGCGTAAAGCAAGTGGAGTACGGCGTGTTCAGCACCACCCACATAAATATCGACTGGCAACCATTGTTTGAGAAGGTCCTCGTCAGCCAATTTCTCTGTGTTGTGTGGATCGATATAGCGGAGGTAGTACCAGCTTGAACCTGCCCATTGTGGCATCGTATTCGTCTCACGACGACCTTTGACACCATCCTCACGAGTCACTTCAAGCCAGTCTGTCAAGTTAGCCAATGGGCTTTCACCAGTACCTGAAGGGCGGATGTCCTTGGTTACTGGCAAGACAAGTGGGAGTTCACTTTCTGGAACAGCTGTCGAAGTACCATCTTCCCAATGAATAATTGGGATTGGTTCACCCCAGTAACGTTGACGGCTAAAGAGCCAGTCACGAAGACGGTAAGTGATCTTTTCTTGACCAAAGCCTTTTTCTTCCAACCAAGCCACGATTTTAGCAATCGCTTCTTCTTTGTTGAGACCGTTCAAGAAGTCAGAGTTGACGTGAAGGCCATCTTCTGTGTAAGCAGCCTCTTCAACGTTCCCACCTTCCAAGACTTCAACGATTGGAAGGTCAAACTGTTTTGCAAATTCCCAGTCACGCTCATCGTGGGCAGGTACAGCCATAACAGCACCTGTTCCGTAGCTAGCAAGAACATAGTCCGCAATCCAGATTGGGATTTCTTTCCCATTGACAGGGTTGACGGCATAAGCACCAGTCCAAACCCCTGTTTTTTCCTTAGCAAGGTCTGTACGAGCCAAGTCTGATTTAAGGCTGGCTTGGTGTTTGTAGTCAGCTACAGCCTCAGCTTGTTCAGGTGTTGTAATGGCATCTACCAAGTCATGCTCTGGCGCCAAAACAGTGAAGGTCGCACCAAAAAGAGTATCTGGACGAGTCGTAAAGACGGTGAATTCCTTGTCAGTACCTTTTACTTTGAAAGTGACATTGGCACCAGTTGATTTACCAATCCAGTTGCGTTGCATGTCCTTGATAGACTCTGGCCAGTCAAGGTCATCCAAGTCATTGAGCAAGCGCTCAGCATAGGCAGTGATTTTGAGCATCCATTGGCGCATTGGTTTGCGGACAACTGGATAGCCACCACGCTCAGATGTTCCATCTGGAAGAACTTCTTCGTTGGCGATAGCTGTTCCCAATTCTTCAACCCAGTTTACTGGCACTTCTGCTTCATAAGCCAAACCTTTTTCGTAAAGCTTGGTGAAGATCCATTGCGTCCACTTGTAGTAGTTCGGATCTGTAGTATTGACTTCACGGTCCCAGTCGTAAGAGAAGCCAAGCGCATTGATTTGGCGTTTGAAGTTGGCAATGTTTTCTGCTGTGAATTCCGCTGGGTCATTTCCTGTATCCATAGCGTATTGCTCTGCAGGCAAGCCAAAGGCATCCCATCCCATTGGGTGAAGGACATTGTAACCTTGCGCACGTTTGAAACGGCTAAGGATATCAGTCGCTGTGTAGCCTTCTGGGTGTCCTACGTGAAGACCCGCTCCAGATGGATAAGGGAACATGTCAAGCGCATAAAACTTAGGTTTTGAGGCATCTGTTCCTGTCTCAAAAGTGTGATTGTCAGCCCAGTATTTTTGCCACTTAGGCTCGATTTCTTTATGATTGTAAAAACTCATGGTTTCTCTCCAATATTCGTAATGCTTCTATTATAGCATTTTTGAAGGATTTTTAAAGATGATAAAGGAACTTTAAAAGGCAAATTCACCTAAGTCTATTTTGCATCTTTTTCATTCTTTTTAAGTTTTTTTGCGTTTTTGTGTTGCAAAAAAGCAAAAAGATGCTATACTAGTATCAGAAAGAAGGTGACACATGTATCAGGAACAACGATTAGAGAAAATATTAACACTCTTGGAAGAGCGAGGAAGCCTTTCTGTCAAGGAAATGGTTGACGCATTGGGTGTTTCCAAAGATACCGTCAGAAGAGATTTCGACTGCCTCAGCCAGAGGAATCTGGCTCAGCGTACCCATGGTGGCATTCTTCCAGTTAAAAATACCACTGTTCTTGGCTTCCAGGAACGTCAGAAAGGACTCACTGAAGACAAGAAAAAAATGGCAGACCTAGCGCTTAGCTTTGTCAAAGACCAATCTCTTCTCTTCTTCGATGTCTCTACCTTGATGCTTGAAGTTTCACAAAAATTGACTAAGAGCGTAACTGTCTACTCCCACTCTTTGGATAATGCCTTGGTCCTAAGTGGCAAAGAAGGAATCGACTTTCATCTCTTGGGAGGAAGATTTTACAGCAAAAACCGCTTCTACTATTCGCTTCACGAAACTCAGCTCTTGCAACATCTACAGTTTGACTTAGCCTTCTTCGGAGCGGCTAGTCTCAGTCAAGGAGTGGTCAGCTATGAAGATGAAGAAGACGTTGCTGTCAAACAACTGGCCATGCAAGCTGCTAGAACCAAGATTCTTATTGCTGAATCTGATAAATATGAAAAGCACTCCAAATATATCTTGAGCAAAATTGAAGACTTTGACTACTGGATTACAGATAAAGAACCTGATCCTGATTTGGTCGAGTCTCTTAAAGATAAAGTAACGATTTTATACGATGGAAAGGATAGCGATTATGAGTAATATTCGTTTGATTATCAGTGACATTGATGGCACTATTCTCACTAGTAACCACCAGGTGGATGAGCAACTGATTGAGGTAATGCCAGAGCTTGAAAAGGCAAATATTCCCTTTGTTTTAGCTTCTGCCCGTTCTCCACTAGGGATGCAACCAATTGCTCATAAACTGGGACTTCATGACAATCCCATCGCTTGCTACAACGGTGCCTTAGTACTTGAGGGGGATCGTACTATCATACAACACCCTGTGGATAAAGCTGAAATCCAAGAACTTCTTAACTACTTATCCACAGATTATCCAAGTGTCTCTGTGAATATCTACTCTGGCAAGGACTGGATCACCAACGAACTAGACAAATGGTCTCAGCTAGAAGGAAGTATTACGGGTGAATCTCCTATCATTAAGGAACTGCAAGACACGGTCTCAGACTCAGAACCACCTATCCACAAGCTATTGTTGATTGATGAGCCTGAAGTTATCCAGGACCTCCACCAAAAACTCCTAAGCATGGATTTTCCACAGACAGCCTTCTACTTATCTAAAGATAACTACCTTGAAGTCACTGCCAAACATGTTTCTAAAGAACATGCTCTCCTTGAGCTTGCCAAATATTATGACCTTCCTCTTGAACAAGTCATGACTATCGGAGATAACTTCAACGATAGTCCTATGCTAGCTCTAGCTGGCCTAGGAATTGCTATGGGCAATGCACCTGAAGGGGTTAAGGAAACTGCAAACTTAGTAACGGCTTCAAATGATGAGCATGGAGTCGCTCAAGCCATTACAGAACATGTCCTAAACTAAGCTAATATCTAATGGTGGGAACAGCCTTTAATTGCCAACTCGAATTTTAGAACAAAAGGAAAGGTGCCCTAGAGGTGCCTTTCCTTTTTCAACGAAAAAAGCCTTCCTCTCTCGAAGAAGACCCAAATTTTCTAAAGATAAAGAAGGAGACCTACAAGAATCCCAATGGCATAGCCTGCCAAAACATCACTAGGATAGTGGACACCACCTAGCACGCGCAGAAGAGCTAGAGCGCCCGCCAGAAAAAGCATAGCCCCACCTAGCCAGGGGTTAAGCGTCAGTGCCAACATAGCAATGACAGTCGCTGAGAAAACATGCCGACTGGGAAAGGACTTACCCAGACTGTCCTTCTTAATAAGGGGTTGAATAGCCCAGGTCTGGTATGGACGCGGTCGATTATAGAGGCTACGACCAAGAGAAAGAAGGAAAAAGCCTCCTCCCATAATAAGCACTGTCGTAGAGAGAACAAACCAACCATTCCTTAGCCATACCCAAATAAGAAATATAGGGAAAAGCAGGTAAAAAGTCCTAGTTATAAGCTTGTTCAACCCTTCTAAAACCTTAGCGTAAGAACGCAAAGGAGCGCTAATCCTATCGTAAAATCGTTTGTAATTCATCATCATCCGTTAGAAAAAAGGGAGTGACACAGAACTAAATTTCAGAAATCTAGCTTCTAGCCTCTCCCTCAAGTTTAATGAGATAGTCTTCCAAGGTTGAAGTCTCTTAGCCCAACCTCTTTTTATCTATCTTAAAGTTCAGCGATTTGGTAAAGTTCAAGTTCAGCAGCTGTTTCAGAACCAAACATGTTAATCATGATTTTAACCTTGTTGTTTTCAATTTCTACAACACGGCCTTCTTGACCCATAAAGGCACCATCGATGATTTGAACCACGTCACCAACCTTGATATTAGTATCAAAGACATCAACGGTTTGACCCATTGAAATCAAGATTTGACGGATTTCTTCTTCCAAAAGTGGTGTTGGTTTAGAACGGTTACCGTGAGAACCAACGAAACCAGTAACGTTCGGAGTATTACGGACAACGAACCAGGCTTCGTCTGTCATTACCATCTCAACAAGAACGTAACCAGGGAAGCGGTTTTCTTCCACTTCTTTAACTTTACCGTTTTTCTCAACATTGACCGTTTGAGTTGGGATTTCAACACGCAAGATATTTTCAAGCATGTTATAAGTTTGGGCACGTTGCAAAAGGTTTTCTTTAACTTTGTTTTCGTATCCTGAATAGGTTTGAAGGACGAACCAGCCCTTGTCGAATGAATCTAGCATTTTAGGATTCCTTTCTTTTTTCTAAATGACATTTAAACACCTTTGGCTAGCTATCTTCTAGATGCGAGTGTTAAATGTCAATGAATGTCTATGGTTTAATTCAAAGCGTAATAAAAAAGCCTGGTGGCCCTCGTTCTCGCTTTTATCTGCATTTATTATAACAAAAAAGAGCAGGCATTCCCACTCTTTTTGTGTTTTCTTTAGAAAAAGTTAATCAGTGCTGACATAGCGCGACTCAACAATTCATCAAACGCATAGATGATGACAGTGAAGAACGCAGTATACTCAAGAACTGAAATAAAATCATGCCAGCGTTGTTTACGGTCTGGCCAAGTCGTGTCTTTCAAGACTTTGAAAATACTTCCAGTTTGTCTCACGGTGTCTCCTATCTTGTTTCCTTATGCAAGGTGTATTTTTTACAATGTTTACAAAATTTGTTAACTTCTAGTCGTGTTGGTTTGGGAGTGCTACTCACATTAATTGAGTAGTTTCGGCTCCCACATTCAGCACACGCTAGGCTTGCTTTTTTCTGTGCCATAACGCCTCCGTTCTTTTTATCTTACCACTTTTAAATGCAATTGACAAGCTATCTGAATAGACCTGAGAAGGAGTCTGTAATCTTATCCCAAAGGCTGCTTGCCTGATCTTTAACGTCATTCACAACGTCTGATGCCTTGTCTGTCCATGACTTGTTACTGCTATTGCGCGAGTCATTTGGATCTGCCGTATAGTCTAGTGTTTGACCATCAGCTGCATAGGCATTTTCAACGGTAAACTCAGTACCTGGTGTATTTGGCAAAACATCCGCAGCGATGTAGCTGAAAATCGTCGAAGCTGTTCCCGAGCTAGCCCCTGTTAGGTAGTGACTCTCGTCAGTCTTATCAAAACCGATCCAGGTCGTCATAACCACATCAGGAGTATAACCAATCACCCACTGGTCACTAGTCAAATCCTTGTTAAATTCAGCCTGAACAGTACCTGTCTTACCTGCCATAGTATAACCTGTGTAGTTGGCATTCACAGCAGAACCATTTGAGAAGGTACCAAGCATCATGCTGGTCATCTGGTTAGCTACTGACTGGCTGATAACACGTTTAGACTTCTTACTATGGGTAGCAATAATGTCACCACTGGCATTTTCAATTTTAGTGATGAAATAAGCCGTGTTCATCTCACCACCATTAGCAAAGGTCGCATAAGCCTGAGCCATTTGAAGAGGACTAGCTGTCACACCACCACCAAGTGAAATTCCCAGTTCTTCTGGAACATTGTCAAAGTTGAGACCGAATTTTTGACCGTAACTGATCCCTTTTTGAATACCGATTTGATTAAAGAGGTAAACTGCTGGGATATTGTAGGAGTTGGCCAAAGCTTGATACATGGGCACATCCTCTGTCTCAACACCACCGTAGTTGGTTGGGGTATAGCCATTATAGTCGATTGGTTTATTCGGAAGATCCTTATTGATGCTCCATCCTGAAGCCAGAGCTGGTGCATAGACCACTAAAGGTTTGATAGTTGAACCAGGACTACGCTTCCCTTGAGTTGCATAGTTAAAGTTACGGAAGGTTGTATCACTGGTACCACCTACACGACCTACCAGACCGCGGACAGCTCCAGTTGTTGGATCAAGTGCCACACTAGCTGACTGAGCTGTACTACCATCACTTTCTGATGTAGGGAAGAGATAGGTATTTTCGTAGGTTTGCTGCATGTTAGCTTGTGAGTTGGCATCCATCTCTGTGTAGATTTTGTAGCCATTTTTAACGATTTCATCCTCACTCAAGCCATAAGTTTTCGTAGCTTCTTCAATGACGGCATCAAAGTAAGACGGATACTTGTAGTCATCGCCAGTCCCTTGATAGGTATCATCCAGACGACTAGCCATATCAACTCCAGCCGCACTGTCGGCGTCTGCCTGACTCAACTTCTTGTCATCAACCATGTTGGCGAGGACAGTGTTTCTACGGTTGGTCGCATTTTTGATATTATCAATTGGGTTGTAAATTTCAGGTCCCTTAAGCATACCAGCGAGGGTCGCTGCTTCATCAACGGTTAGATTGGCAGCACTTGTCCCGAAGTATTTTTGACTAGCATCTTCAACACCCCAAACCCCATTTCCGAAGTAGGCATTATTGAGGTACATGGTAAGGATTTCTTGCTTGCTGTATTTCTTGGTTAATTCCAAAGAGAGGAAGAATTCCTTGGCCTTACGAGTGACTGTCTGTTCTTGTGTTAAGAAGGCATTTTTAGCCAACTGTTGGGTAATGGTCGAGCCACCACCAAAGCGTCCCATAGATACAATGGCCAAGAGGAATCGCTTGACGTTAACCCCGCTATTTTCATAGAAGGTACGGTCCTCAGTTGCAATAACAGCATTCTCCAGGCTATCACTAATGGCATCCAGCTCCACATAGGTCCCTTTTTGCCCTGACAAAGAACCAGCTTGATTGCCTTCTTTGTCATAGATAACCGTAGTTGCTTTCAAGGCATCTTGAAGATCTGAAACATTGGTCGTCTTGGCAATATAGAAAAGGTAGGAACCTACTGTCAGAACTAGCACTGCTACCAAGATAAAGAGAATTTTACCAATATGATAACGACGCCAGAAACGACGAATAGGATTTCTTGGCGAAAGTGTAAACTTGCTCAAGAACGCCTGAACCTTACCTAAAGGTTGGGTCGTATCAATAGGTTTCTTTTGCTTAGAACGTTGATAACGTGACGTCTCTTGACTTTCCTGAGACATATCTAAGTCTTCAACGGCTTGTTCAACCTCATCAGGTTTCTTAGCAAAGAGTCCCTTTATCTTATTTTGTAAATTCTTCGATTTTTCAGCAGGCTGGGAATCCTTGCCCTTTCCGCTATTTTCTTCTTTAAAAAGTTTGTTTTTTAGATTATCAAAAAATGTCATAACCCTATTATACCAAGTTTTTACAGATTCTGTC
This sequence comes from Streptococcus sp. 22.1, assembly GCF_016648645.1. Classification (NCBI taxonomy): domain Bacteria; kingdom Bacillati; phylum Bacillota; class Bacilli; order Lactobacillales; family Streptococcaceae; genus Streptococcus; species Streptococcus sp. 22.1. The sequence continues at coordinate 140,214 of NZ_JACLQK010000005.1, forward strand.
CTCTTTTAAACGTTCATGATATAATGAAACCATGACTTTACACGTAGAAATTATCAATCCCTATCCTGTAACAACCGTCAAAGACTTGCTCGAAACTAAGCTCCTCATTCCTCGTAAGATTCGTCATTTCCTACGCACGAAAAAGCACGTCCTCATCAATGGAGAGACTATTAATTGGCAGAGTCCTGTTGAAAAAGGTGATAAGATTAGCCTGACCTTTGATACAGAGGACTACCCTGAAAAAATTATCCCTATGGGAAATGCCAGTTTAGTAGAACCTCTCTATGAAGATCAGCATCTCATCGTGGTCAATAAACCTGAAGGAATGAAAACACATGGTAATGAACCCACAGAAATTGCTCTACTTAACCATGTTTCGGCCTATTGTGGGCAAACCTGTTACGTCGTTCATCGACTAGACATGGAAACTAGTGGGGCTGTACTCTTCGCAAAAAATCCGTTTATCCTGCCAATTCTCAATAGACTCTTGGAAGATAAGAAGATTCAGCGTCAATACTGGGCTTTGGCTGAAGGTAAATTTCAGACCAAGGAGACTGTGTACAAAGACAAGATTGGACGCGACCGCCATGACCGTAGAAAACGAGTGGTTGATCCTAGAAAAGGGCAGGTTGCCTATACAACCATCACGCGCCTCAAAGCCTTCAAAGGAGCTAGTCTGGTCAACTGTCAACTAAAAACCGGTCGGACCCACCAAATTCGTGTGCATCTGGCCCACCATGGGCATGCCATTCTGGGGGACCCTCTTTATAGCCACCGCCCCGCATCTCGACTCATGCTCCACGCTCACACCCTTAGTTTCACCCATCCCTTAACACTCGACAAAATCACTGTTAAGGCGAGCTCAGACAGTTTTGAACAAGGGTTGAGAAATCACAAATAATAGAAGTAGGCTCATTCTCAAGCATAGTGCGAAAGGATTATCCTAATGATCCTCTAGTTATGACACAGTGGAAGCTTGCAAATAAGTTACTTTTATTGACTTCAAAAGCCTTGACCGCCTTGAATCTCCCTTTACAATATGTTATCCTTTACATATCATTTAAAATTTGAGGGGTATTTAATTTATGAATCCAGTCGATCAATGGATAACCATTAACGCCAAGTATTTCCCAACAGAACAAGTTCAGTACATCCGTCAACGTCTTGAAGCACTTCCTGAGCAACAACTTTCAATGCTTTACTCAATCAGCTTCCAAGATCCAACAATGTTGTTGATTATTTCACTTCTAGGTGGGACTCTTGGAATTGACCGCTTTTTGTTAGGACAAATTGGTCTCGGTGTTGGTAAACTTTTGACGTGTGGTGGATGTGGTATCTGGTCAATTGTTGACTTATTCCTCATCATGGATGCTACTCGCCAATCAAACGCTCAAAAACTCTTTGCAGTTATTGGCTAATGAAAAACTATTTTACACGCTTGTGGGCCTACCACCAGCGTTTTTTTAGATTATATCTCTTAGTTTTAGTGGCAGTTTATGGAGTCTACCTTTTGCATCTTCCAACACCACTCAGTTTAATCCTAAGACCATTTGGCCTTAAAGCTTGGAGCACAGGCCTAACACGCGCTAGTGTTAGACTCTTACACCTAGATTGGCAAGGAGCCTGGGACTATAATCCACTGATATATCCTCTAGTGGTCTATGTCCTAACCTATTTCTTTCTCTTTCCCATCTTTAGTGATAAGAAGATTATAAGGAAATAAAGTAAAGACTCCCATTGCGATCCCCTTACACTATTGCTATAATTGTAATTATCAACATTTTTTAATCAAGATATCTGGAGGTTATACACATGAAGCAACAAGATTGGATCGATTTTTTCCAAGCAGTTAATGGTCGTAATCCAAGTATTCAAGAAATGGCTGAAGCAGCTCAGAAAGGCGAGTTTGTCCGAGAAACTCCCAAACAAACTGTCGAAGTAACAGAAACTGTCTCACAAAAAGAGACTGTAGAAACTAAGCAAGATTCAGAAGTTGTTGAACCAGCAGAATCTGCACCATCAACAGAAGTGGTAGAAACTGCCGAAAAAAATGTTGACAGCTATGATGTTGCTGAAGAGCCACTCACTAACTCTACAGCAGATGAAGAAGAGACTTTCCAAGCAACTAACCTAGCTCAAGAAAATCAATCAAAGACCTTCCAGGAACAAGTTAAACCTGTTGTAGAAAATGCCAGTCAGACTGTTAACCAATTTGCGAATCAAACTGGTGAAACTTTCCAACAAGCAAGCAAAAATCTAAATGATACTTGGAAGAAACAAGACAAGAAAACCCAAACAAACTTCATCATGTTAGCCGTCGCTTCCATCCCAGCTATCCTCTGGGCTCTTGGAATGATACTCTTGGGAATTGCCAGTGATGATCTTAGTGCCGGATTGATCACGGCTCTTCTCTCCGTCATCATTAATTTCCCCTTGGTAGTACTTCTTATATTACCAGCTCTTCTAAATAAAACAGATAAAAAATGGCCAATCTTTATCCTATCCTTTCTTCTAGGCTGGACATTCATCGGTTGGATCATCCTTCTTGCTGTTTCTATCAATACGAATAAGGAAGCAGAACGCATTAGACAACAACAAATGATGATGCAAATGGCAGGTCAACAAGGAAGTTCTGATACATTTAACCCTTTTCAGTAATTAACAACAAATAATTGAAAAAAAGAAAACCCAGAAAAAGTTTCTCGACTTTTCCTAGGTTTTTTCTTTTGCTTTTTTAAACTCTTAGTAGCCCATCATTCCTGGATCCATAGCTGGTGCTGCTGGAGTTTCTGGTTCAGGTTTGTTGGCAACAACTGCTTCAGTTGTCAAGATAAGACTAGCTACAGAAGCGGCATTTTGGAGGGCAGAACGTGTGACCTTAACAGGGTCAATAATTCCTGCTTCAACCATATCTACCCATTCACCGTTAGCAGCGTTAAAGCCTGTACCAACTGGACTGTTCTTCAATTTATCGATGATAACTGAACCTTCATAACCAGCGTTATAAGCAATTTGGCGAACTGGTTCTTCCAAGGCACGGAGGACAATGTTACGTCCTGTAGCGTCGTCACCTTCAAGATCAAGTTCAGCAACCTTAGCAATGACGTTAACAAGAGCTGTACCCCCACCTGCTACGATACCTTCTTCAACAGCGGCACGAGTAGCGTTAAGGGCATCTTCGATACGAAGTTTCATTTCTTTAAGGGCTGTTTCAGTGGCCGCACCAACCTTAACAACTGCAACCCCACCTGACAATTTAGCCAAACGTTCTTGAAGTTTTTCACGGTCAAACTCAGATGTTGTTGTTTCCAATTGAGACTTGATAAGGTTAACACGGTTAGCAATTGCTTCTGCGCTTCCTGCACCTTCAACGATAACTGTGCTATCTTTATCCACAGTTACTTTCGAAGCTTGACCGAGTGCTGCCATAGTTGCATCCTTAAGTTCAAGACCAAGATCCTCAGTAATAACAGTCGCTCCTGTCAATACGGCAATGTCTTCCAACATCGCTTTACGACGGTCACCAAAGCCAGGCGCCTTAACAGCAACAACATTGAAAGTTCCACGAATCTTGTTAAGAACAAGTGTAGGAAGAGCTTCACCATCCACATCATCAGCAATGATCAAGAGTGGACGACTTGTCTTAAGCACTTCTTCCAAGAGTGGAAGGACATCCTGAATATTTGAAATTTTCTTGTCAGTCACAAGGATAAATGGATTTTCAAGGTCAGCGACCATTTTTTCATTATCAGTAACCATGTACTGAGAAAGATAACCACGGTCAAACTGCATACCTTCAACCACTTCGAGTTCAGTCTCCATACCACGAGACTCTTCAATAGTGATAACACCGTCATTACCAACGCGTTCCATAGCTTCTGAAATGTATTCACCAACTTTTTCAGAACGTGATGAAACCGCTGCGACTTGGGCAATAGCTTCCTTATTAGCAACTGGTTGAGCAATGGCTTTAAGCTCTTCCACAGCTGTAGCTACAGCTGCTTCAATCCCACGACGGATACCGATTGGATTAGCACCAGCCGTTACATTTTTGAGACCTTCACGGACAATAGCTTGTGTCAAAACAGTGGCTGTAGTTGTTCCGTCACCGGCAATATCATTCGTTTTTGAAGCCACTTCGCTGACAAGCTTAGCACCCATATTTTCAAAGTGATCTTCGAGTTCAATTTCTTTAGCAATTGTCACACCATCATTAGTGATAAGAGGTGAGCCAAAAGCTTTTTCCAAAACCACGTTACGACCTTTAGGACCAAGCGTTACCTTAACTGTATCAGCCAAAGTATCAACACCACGGACCATTGCTGCGCGTGCATCTGATGAAAATTTAATATCTTTTGCCATAGTTACTCCTTCTTTATCTTACTTTATTTCTGATTAGCATAGACCTAAGCTAGGACTGCTAAAATATCTGCTTCACGGATAATTGAAACGGAATCATCTCCGTCTTTAACATTGACACCTGCACCATTTTCAACAAGAACTTTATCGCCTGCTGCAACACTAGGTGCAATCAATTCACCAGTAAGAGTACGGATTCCTTCACCTACTGCCAAAACCTCAGCAGTTTTTGTAGCTTCATGACTGGCTCCTGCCAATACAAAGCCACTAGCTGTTTTTTCTTCTGTTTCTTCAAAACGGACAACGATACGATCGCCCAATGGTTTCAATGCCATACCAATTACCTCCAAATGTTATTTGTTATTAGTAACGTGTGAAACGTTATTTTTAGCACTCATAAACTATGAGTGCTAATCCATATATTTATTTTAGCACTTGGTCAAAAATAGTCAAGAAAAAACTACCCAAAATCTGAACTTTGGATAGTTTCTTTTTTTGTTTATTAACCGAGCACCAAGGCATCGTCATTGAGGACTTGTCCACTATTTTTGTGGAAGAGGTCCATAAGTTCTGCAACTGTGAGGTTTTTCTTTTCCTCACCTCGCACATCGACGACGATTTTACCATGATAGAGCATGACTAGACGGTTCCCATATTCGATAGCATGTTCCATATTATGGGTAATCATAAGGGTTGTCAATTCTTGTTCTTCAACAATCTTACGTGTCAGATTCATGACCATATCGCTTGTCTTAGGATCTAGGGCTGCTGTGTGTTCATCCAAAAGCAAGATTTTTGGACGAACCAAAGTTGCCATAGCAAGTGTTAAAGCCTGACGTTGTCCACCTGACAAGAAATTAGCATCAGTCTTCATACGATTCTCAAGACCAAGACCAAGATCTACCAAGGCTTCCTTGAAGACTTGACGCTCGCTTTCAGTGATAGACTTTTTAAAGAAGCTACGTTTCTTACCACGACGATAGGCAATCGCCATATTTTCTTCGATAGAAAGGTTTGTCGCTGTCCCCATTCGAGGATCTTGGAAAACACGACTAATGTCTTTAGAGCGCTCATCTACAGATGCTTTCTTAATAGATTGCCCCTCTAACAAGATATCCCCCTCATCAATGCTAAGAACACCAGCAATTGAATTCATCAAGGTTGATTTACCAGCACCATTTCCCCCAATGACAGAGATAAAATCTCCCTGCTCAATGTCGAGATCCAAACCACGAAGGACGTGATTTTCATTGACTGTGCCTTTTTCAAAGGTTTTATGAATCTGTTGTAAACTAAGTAAAGCCATTACTTGTCACCTCCTGGAGTCAAGGATTTGTTAGGTCTGATTTTCAATTTTTGTCGTACTTCTGGCACATAAAGGATGATAGCAAGCAAGATGGCTGAAGCCAATTTCAACATTTGAGCATCAACGTTCATGGCAAGGATAATAACCAAGACCAAACGGTAGAGAACAGCACCTACGACGATTGACCAGAGGCGTTTGCCAAGTGGTAGATACTTGACGATAACTTCGGCTAAGATGATTGCAGCCAAGCCATTTACGATTGTACCAGTACCCATATTCATATCCGCATAGCCATTGTTTTGAGCTAGGAGGGCACCTGATAGGGCAATCAAACCATTGGAAATCATGTAGCCAAGAATCTTCATACGGTCAACCTTGATACCATTAGCTTCACCCATGGCAAGGTTATCACCTGTTGCACGAAGAGCAAGTCCAACCTGTGTATTAAGGAGAACAACCAACATAAGTACTACCAGACTAACAAAAATCAGTCCTAATAGAATCACACCATTCAGCTTAGATAGACCAAGATCCATCACCATAGTCACCAGCGTGTTGTGGCCTGAAAGAGAGACATTGGCACTTCCAAGAACCAAAAGGTTAACGGAATAGAGCCCTGTTAAGGTAATAATCCCCGTTAAAAGTGCTGGTATCTTCATTTTCGTATGCATAAAGCCAGACACCGCTCCGGCAAACATACCAGCTACAAAACCACCTAGAGTCGCAAAGATTGGGTTAATCCCACGGATAATCATGATAGTTGTCGTAGCAGCACCAAGTGGGAAGGCCCCCTCAGCTGTCAAATCAGCAAGGTCCAAAATACGGAAGGTAATGAAGACCCCGATAGCCATAATAGCCCATAGAAGCCCCTGAGAAATGGCTGTTAGCACCACATTTGAAAATCCTTTTTTAGAAGACTTATTGACCTTAAGCTTAATGACACCCTTATCTTTTTTAGAAATTGGTTTGTCATCTTGCGTTGATGCTTTAGATTCCTCGTCACTAATGCTAGAAACATCAATACCAAGTTCTTTAGCCATGTCATGGTTAACCACAACATTTAGGGTTTTAGGATACTCGGCATCGACATCCTTGACCTTCTCACCTCGGAGAACACGGCCTGCCAACTTACCTGTTTGACGTCCAAGCGCTTCATAGTTAGTTCCATAAGTGAACAGGACACCTTTTTCTACACTACCAGCGTCACTACCAACAACTGGAACCTTAGTCTCTTTAGAAAGATCTACCAAGGTATTAATAGCACTAACAATAGTATTATCAGTTGGGATGAAAATCACTTCGGTTTGACTCATCAAGCTCTTGGCTGTGTCTTGGATATCATTGGTTGATGAAATTCCTTTGATAACCGTTTCAATACCAGCTTCCTTGAAGTATTTCTTGGCTTCTTCAACCTGAACTTCTGAGTTACGCTCGCTGGTCGTGTACATAATCCCAACTTTTTTAGTGTTTGGAAGGACCTTTTTCAACAACTCGACTTGTTTGTTGATTGGTGACATGTCGCTTGTCCCTGTCACATTTCCTCCAACATTGTCCATAGACTTAACCAATTTAGCTGAAACTGGATCTGTAACAGCTGTAAAGAGAATTGGCTTGTCCTTTGTCAAACTACTCAAAGACTGGGCTGCTGGGGTTGCGATAGCTAACATGACATCATTATCTTCAATAAGCGACTGAGAAATTGTCTGCAAGTTAGACTGATCTCCTTGTGCATTCTGATAATCGATTTTGATGTTCTTACCGTCGACGTAACCTTCCTCTTTGAGTTCTTCAATGAACCCTTTACGTGTCGCTGACAAGGAAGGATGTTCCACATATTGGAGCACACCGACGTGAACCAAATCTTTATTAGAAGCATTGGAACATGCTACCAAGAGGACAGCTGTAATAACAGCCATCATACTGACCAAGAATTTCTTCATCTTGTATACCTCTATTTTTTATTCTATCTATTTCCAATTTTCTTTCATCTTTTTTCCGAGACGATAGAGTCAAAAGCAAGCAAATTAGACCTTACATCGCTTCATCAGATCCTAAAGTCCGTCGTCCAAAGACCATCACCTTTTGACCTTATAAAAAGTCGGCTAGAATTCACCATTTTTTAGACATCTAAAGGTCAAAAGAAAACTAAAAATAGACCACGGTATGAAAAAACCAGTTAGGACAGGCCCAACTGGTTTTCTGCATCTTGACTAGCATAGGCTAGCTTATGTCACCGGTTAGACCTATTCATCTAATCGGCTAATCCATCACAAAATGCTTTAGCTTCATAGATACAAACTGACTGACGCTTGTATCCTGAAACACAAACGTCCTATCTAAAGAAACTAAAGTAATAAAAAGCTTTAAGATTTCCCAAATGGGTCGCTTTGTTAAGCATGTGATGCCTCCGTAGTTACGATAGTTTTAAGTTTACACTATTTAGACAATTCTGTCAAATTGGAATTTACTCCCTTTTCTCTCAATTTATCATTGTCACTGCAAAAGAAAAATCTCTTCCTGCTCTTGCAAGAATGTTCTGACCCCAAAAAGTTAGACAAATAATTTAAGCAAAGGATTTAGTTCTGTATTGTACAGGACTGAGTCCTTTT